>DATEIK010000117.1:0-2802 GCA_035279065.1 Sphingomicrobium sp.
TATAGCGTTCGAACATCCGAATTTCCTATGGTGTATCGGCGCGGCGTGAGGGCTTCGCCAGCCTTGCTCGCATTATACGGCAAAGGATGGGTCAGGCCAACGCCTATCTCATGCCTAAGTACGTTTGAGACTAAGGTTTAACGCCCTACAGCGTAAGACGTGGTTCGGGGGTTCAGGGGTTCGGCGGTTCGGGGGTTCAGTTCGGGTTCGGGTTCGGGTTTGGGCGCGCCGCCCGGAAAGTGATCCAGTACGCCGCTCGGAAAGTGATCCAGTCTGAGGGCGGTTCATTCTACCTGGTTCTGTGTTCTTCCTGACAGCGCGAGCCGGCCTGGCCGGCGAGCGCCCACCGAGTGTGCCATCAGCATGCGGCTGCGCGTCATCACCGTCGTCACGTGCGGGATGGCGGTGTCCTCCCGAGCAAGCCGGCCTTCTTCTTCTGTTTCAAGCGATAGCTTTCGCCTTGGATCATCAGCGTGTGGCTGTGATGCAGCAGCCGATCGAGAATGGCGGCGGCCAAGACCTCGTCGCCGAAGACCGCGCCCCACTGCGTCACGACCTGATTGGTGGTGATCAGCAGGCTGCCCCGCTCGTAGCGGCGGGCGACGAGCTGAAAGAAGAGATGAGCGCTGCGTCTCTCAAACGGCAGGTAGCCGAGCTCGTCGATGATGAGGAGCTTGGGCTTGCTGTAGAAGAGCAGGCGATCGGCCAGCTGGCCTTCGGTCTCGGCTTTGGCCAGGGCGGCCAGCAGCGCCGTGGCACTGGTGCAGAGGACCGAGTGGCCCGCCTCGACGACGGCGCGGCCGAGCGCGATGGCGAGATGCGTCTTGCCCACGCCGGGGGCGCCGAAGATGAGGACATTTTCGGCTTGGGCGAGAAAGCGCCCGGTGGCCAGCTCGCGGACCAGGCGCTGATCGACGGAGGGCTGGAATTTGAAATCGAAATCGTCGAGCGTCTTCACGGACGGGAAGTGGGCGATCTTGAGTCCCATCGCAACGCGGGTCCGCTGTTTCGCGTCGACTTCCTGCCGGAGCACGCCATCGAGGAAATCGAGATAGGTCGGCTCCGTGCGGGCCGCGTCATTCAGTACGGCATCCAAGCGATCCGCGACGTAGCGGAGCCGGAGCCGCGTCAGCTGCTCGATGACGCGCGCATGCACGACGGCGCTCATCGCGCACCGCCGGCGACGATGGCCGCGTACTCGGCCAGGTCGCGCCCGAAGGAGGCGAGTGAGGGGGCGGGGGGCGACTCGGTGTCGATGGCGGGCCGCCGCCACAGGCCGTCATAGTGCGTTGGGTCGACCACGCGCGCGAAGGGCTCGCTCGACCGCGCGTGCGTGGCCACCACGGTCTGGCCATGGAAGATCCGGACGGTCTGCTCATCGAGGACGACGTCGACCTGGTCGCGCACGAGGCGGTGCGGCACGCTGTAGCGCACCGTGTCGACATCGACGAACGCATCGGTCGCGACGCGGCGGCGGAGCCGCTGCTCGCGCCGAGGCAAGGCCCGCAGGGGGAGGGGACGTAGCGCCGCCCGCTCGTCCCGATCAAAGCGGATCACCGGGGCTTCGCGGGTCGTCCCGTGTCGACGCTGATCCGCCGTCGTCGTCATCCACTCACGCAGATGCTGCTCGAGCGCGGCGAAGGAGTCGAAGGCTTGGTCGGCCAGCGCATTGCGTTTCACGTATTTGACGCCGGCCTCGGTCTTGCCCTTGGTCCGCGCCCGATACGGCGCGCACGCGCGCGGCTGCACGTCCCAATCCCGACAGAAGGCCAGGTAGGCAGGGTGAAAGATCACCGTGCCGGTCGCGCGGTCGCGCGCCCGCACCAGCGGCCGGGCATTGTCGCCGAGGACCGTGCGCGGTACCCCGCCAAAGTGCGTGAAGGCCGCCGCGATCCCCTCGCGCCAATCGGCGCCGCGCTCATTGAGAAACGGTTTAACGAACAGGCGGCGTGAGTAGCTGAGGACTGCGACCAGCAGGAAGATCCGGACCCGCACGCCCGCGATCAGCACCCGCTTCTGGCCGAAGTCGACCTGCAGCTGGTCGCCCGGTGGCGTCTCGACCCGCACCGTTGCCAGGACCGATGCGCGCTGGGCTTGCCGGATGTCGGCCACCGCCCGCTCCACGGTCCGCACACTGACCGGCACGTCGCGCGCCGCCAGCAACCGCTGCACCACAACCGCATTGCCCGCCGCCGCTCCCTCGTAGAGCTCGCGGGCCGTCTGGCGATGCTCGTCGCTCAGGCGCCGGGCGGCCGGCCGCGTCTGCACGCCGGCCGCGGTCGGCTCCCGCAGATAGCGCCGGACCGTATTGACCGCGACGCCGACCTCGCGGGCAATGGTCTTCTTCCCGACCCCGCGCTCCGCCAGGGTGCGAATCGCGGTTACCACGTCGCCTTCGATCACCGGTACCTCCGCAGTCGGAGATACCAGAACGTCTCCCTCGAGCTCCATTCGACCCTCCTCCGGAGGGGTCAGAATTAGTGTCGCGAGGGGGTCAATATCACTGTCGCTCTACAAACGGATCGAGCGATTGTGTTGGATGAACGCCGGGCCACGGCCCGATCGGCGCCAGAGGCGCAGTGCCGCAGTGGAGTACCCGAGATACCGCGCGGACTCGCGTTCGTCGAGCACGGTCGCGAATGCCGGTGCTTTGTCCTGCATCCCGGCAGACTACGCGCTATCGGTCGCGGAGTCTGGTCACTTCGCGGGGGTGCTTGAGTGACCTATTTCGGCGTGAGGCTGGCCTCGATGATCCGCGCGAGCTCCTCCCAGGCGGCCTGGATGCGCTCTCCGAGCCCGGCT
>DATEIK010000118.1:0-12492 GCA_035279065.1 Sphingomicrobium sp.
GCTCGAGCGCCAGTCCAACATCAACGAGGACGTGATCCGCTTCCTCACGATCAAGGTCGACGAGCACGAAAACGGTCCGTCGGCGATGATGCGCCGCGGGGACAAGGAGCGTTCGCGTTCCGACCGCGGCGATCGCGACGATCGCCCGAACTTCCGTGCCCGTGAAGAGGAGGCCGAATAATGGCTCGCGCATTCTTCCGCCGCCGCAAGTCCTGCCCCTTTTCGGGCAAGGACGCGCCGCGCATCGATTACAAGGACGTGCGGCTGCTCCAGGGCTTCGTCTCCGAACGCGGCAAGATCGTCCCATCGCGCATCACCGCCGTCTCCTCAAAGAAGCAGCGCGAGCTGGCGCGCGCCGTCAAGCGCGCCCGCCACATCGGCCTGCTTCCCTACGTCGTGAAGTAAGGAGCTCGAGACATGGAAGTCATTCTTCTTGAGCGCGTCGAGAAGCTCGGCGCCATCGGCGACGTGGTGAAGGTCAAGAACGGCTTTGCCCGCAACTACCTTCTGCCCAACAAGAAGGCGCTGCGTGCGAACGAGTCCAACCGCAAGCTGTTCGAGGCGCAGCGCGCCCAGATCGAGGCGGACAATGCCTCGAGGCGCGCCGATGCCGAGAAGGCGTCGAAGGGCGTCGACGGCAAGACCGTCCAGCTGATCCGCCAGGCCTCGAACGTCGGCCATCTGTACGGCTCGGTCAGCGCCCGCGACATCGCCGAAGCTCTCGAGGGCGTCGGCGCGCATGTCGCGAAGAGCCAGGTCGTGCTCGATCGCCCGATCAAGGCGATCGGCATGCATGAAGTGAAGATCGCGCTTCACCCCGAGGTCGCGGTCACCGTCAAGGTCAACGTCGCCCGCTCGCCCGAGGAAGCCGATCTCCAGGCGCAGGGCATCGACGTCCTCCAGCAGATGTTCGAGGAAGAAGCGGCGCCGCTCGCCGCCGAGGCGCTCGAGCCGGTTGCCGAAGGCGCCGAGCCTCAGGCCACGGAGGCCGAAGCGGTTCCGGCCGAGGAAGCCGCCGAAGCGGGTGCCGACGAGGGCGAACAGCCCGAAGTCTAGCTTTCGCCAAACGTGAACACGAAAAGGCCGCTGGTCAGCTCGACCGGCGGCCTTTTTTCTTGCGCCAAGCGGTTCGTCGCAAAGTTCGTTCAGCCTTCGGAACGGTTGCTCACCCACCCTTGTTTAGCGGTCAGAGCTCAGCGGGGGCTTTTGTTGAGGAGTAGCGGCATGGGACAAGAACGCGACGAAGAGCAATTCGGCGAAAATGAGGGCGACAGCAGCGGCCGGCAGCCGACGGACCAACAGCAAAACCAGCAGCCGACCGGGCAGCAGAGCCAGCCGGGCGAAACGGGCCAGGGCCAGCAGGAACGCGACGAAGGCTCGCAAGACAACCAGACCTTCAGCCAGGGCGACATCAGCAGCGGAGGCCAAAGCTCCAGTGGCCAGACCCAGTCGAGCAGCGGCCAGTCGGATACGCTGACGAGCGACCAGGGCCCCGGCGCGGGCACGACCTCGAGCGGCGGCGAAAGCGGCGGATCGAGCGGGTCCAGCGGCGGCGGCTTCGTCGGCTCCCAGGGCTCGGGCTCGGATGACCTCATCGAGCGGGAAACGACCACCTCGTCAGGCTCGGGCGCAACGGGTGGCAGCGACTTCGCCGATCAGGGCCGCGGCGCGACGGACGAAAACGCCAACGAGTCCGACAGCGGCGACGGCGAGACCAACCCGACCTGAGTTCTCGACGGATCTTTAAATTGCGCCGCGCGCCTCCCCCGAGGGGCGCGGCGCTTTTTTATGCCGGCTCTCGCGCCAGGAACGCGGCTTCGCGCTCGACCCAGTGCGCAAAGCTCGGTCGCGCGAGGATGCGCTCGACGTAAGCGACGGTGCGCGGATAGCGGTCGGGATCGACCCGCGTATTGGTGTGCCGGAAATTGGCGAATGGCCCGGCGACGGCGATATCGGCGAGCGTCAGCCCATCGCCGACGAGATAGCCGCCATCGGCGGGAACGGTGCGCTCGAGATAATCGAGGATCGGAGGAAGGTCGTTCAGCTCTGCCTGCCGCGCGGCTTCAGGGTCCCCTGGCTTGCCGAGGAAGCGCGGCGCGACGACCAGGTTGAAGAAGATCTTGGCGCCGCAGGAAACCAGGATGGTGTCCGCGAACTCCTCGAACCAGATCGTCTTCCCGCGCGCCTCGGCATTGGGGGGAATCAGCGCCGGCTGGGGGAATTTCGCCTCGAGATAATGGATGATCGCGCTCGAATCGGGGAGATGATAATTGCCGTCGCGAAACCCCGGCATCTTCCCGAACGGACTCGCTAGCCGGAAATCGGGATCGGGGTCGCCAGGCGTCATCGGTTGCAGCTCGAGTTCGATCCCTTTTTCCGCGGCAAAGGCGAGCACCTTGCGCACGTAAGGCGACAGTGACGAACCATAGAGAATCACGGCTGGCCTCCCTGCTTTTTAGGACGGAAGGCGGAGACTTTGCGCCTGCCCATCCGTTCTTGCCGCGACGATTAGGAGCGAAGACCATGCGCAGCAACAGCGGCAAGGACGAATCCCGCAACAACCTCCGCGACCCGACGATGCGCGACCGGACCGAGCATCGGCGCAAGCTGCCGCACCGCATGCCGAGGTCGCACGCCAAAGCCCCGGCCGATCATCGGCAGGGGCGCAAAGACTAGCGCATTCGGTAATAGTCGGCGACGCGGTCGAGCGCGAAGGTCAGCACCAGCTTGCCGGCGCGCGCCGGCCAGCCGAGCGCCGTCTCAGCCTCGCGCATGCCGTCGCCGGCGCAGACGATCCGCCACAATATGTCGGCCAGGCCGGGCCCCGCGGCCGCAACTGCGTCGTGAAAGCGCCGCTTGGCGTCGATCTGCGCGCCACTCAGATCCCGCGACGGCCCTGATCCGCTGCGGCCCCGCGCGACCGGCGCCGAATCCCACGCCATCGTGACCCGCGGCGCCAACTGCGCGCGCTCCCAGTCGGTCCGCAGCCGCTCGCCGGCGTCGAACTGGCGGCGGGTCAGATGGCCCCGGGCGAACAGCCATCCGAGCGGGGATTCGGCGACGTTCACCGTTACCGATCGCGCCGGGCGCTGATCCGCCGAACGTCTGTCCGCTGTAGCGGCGCCGCCCCCGATCGCCCGCTCACTCAGCAATCGCGCACCGGTCCGATTGGCCACATCCGTCTCCTGCTGTTCGAGTCGCACGAGGGCTTGCCATATCGGCGCGTCTGTAGGACAGTGCTAAAACCTTTTTGGTTATAACTAGCGAGGCGGCCTGAGCATGATCACGCGAATCAGGGAGGTGCGCCGGGCGCGCGGAATGACCCTCGACGATGTTGCGAGGGCGTGCGACCCGCCGACGACCGCGCAGACGATCGGGCGGCTCGAAACAGGCACCCGTACCGTGTCGATCGGCTGGCTCAACCGCATCGCCAGGGCGCTCGGCGTCGACGCGCAGGACCTGGTCGATCGGGGTGACGCATCCGAGCTCAAGGTCGCGGCCGTGCTCGGCCCCGGCGGAGCGGTGGCCCCACGCCGCACCGCGATCATCGTTCCGCCGCGCGTCGATGAAGGGCAAATCGGCCTGACGGTCGCTGCCAGCATCGGGGACTATCGCGCGGGCGACGAGATCTGGTGCCTGATGCTGGAGCCCGCGCGCTATGCGGACGCGCTCAATCGCGACGTGCTCGTCCCGCGTCCCGCCGGCCGCTTCCTGTTCGGCCGGCTTATCAACCGCGACGAGGAGCGGCTGCAGATCCTCCCGCTCGAGGCCGGCGGGCGCCAACAGGTCGTCGCCAACCCGCCGTGGCTCGCGGTCGCGACCAGGCTGGTGCGGAACCTTTAAGCGGCCTGGAACAGCCGCTCGACGGCGGCCGCGATGGCGAACAGCTGGCGATCGTGCCCATGGCGTCCGAACAGCATCAGGCCAACCGGCAGGCCGTCGCCCGGGATCGGAAGCGAGATCGCGCACAGGTCGTAGAAATTGGCGATCGCGGTGTTGCGAAGCAGCAGGCGGTTGGCTTGCTTGAACGCCTCGTCCGACCTGAGCTCCGCCATCGCCGGCGCGACGATCGGCGTCGTCGGCAGGATCAGCGCGTCGAATTCGGCCATGCGCGCATCCATCGCGCGGGCCAGCTTGCCGCGTTCGGCCAGCATCTCGGCGAGGTCCGCATCCGAAGCTGCGCGGCCGCCCTCGATCCGCCGCCGGATGAACGGATCGTAGTGCTCGCCCCGCGCCGCGATCTGCGCCTCGTGGATGCGATAGGCTTCAGCGGTCGCGATGGTCGTCGCCTCATGGACCCTCGCCATGTCTTCAAGCGCTGGAATATGCGCATCGGCAAGCCGGGCTCCAGCGTGACTCAAGGCTGCCAGTGCGGTTTCGAATCGCGAAGAGACGATGGCGTCGAGCTCGCTCAGGGGCTCGCCCTTGAGGATGCCGAGCCGGCGGCGCTCCAGCTGGGCCGGTTCGAACGCCCACGGTTCGCTCCCGGCGAGCACGGCATCGGCGTTCGCGCACGCCTCGACACTCGATGCGAGCGGGCCAACCGAATCCAGCGTCGGTGACAGCGGATACGCGCCGTCCGTCGGCACGCGCGACTTGGTCGGCTTGAACCCGACGACCCCGCACAGCGCCGCCGGGATGCGCGTCGACCCGCCGGTGTCGGTGCCGATGGCGATCTCGCACATGCCGTCGGCGGCGGAAACGCCCGCGCCCGAGCTCGATCCGCCGGGCACACGAGTCCGGTCGGCCGGGTTGCCCGGCGTCCCGTAATGCGGGTTCATGCCCACGCCGGTGAAGGCGAACTCCGACATGTTGGTCTTGCCGACGATGACCGCACCGGCTTCGCGCAGCCGCTGGACCACCGGCGCATCGTTCGTCGCGGGCGGTGCGTCGGCGAGCACCCTGGAGCCCGCTCGCGTCGGCTCGCCGGCAACGTCGAACAAATCCTTGATGCTGACGATCGCGCCGTCGAGCGGCCCGAGGCCGACGCCGTCGCGCGCGCGCTTGTCCGCCGCATCGGCGGCTTCGCGCGCAGCGTCGCGATAGGACGTCAGGATGGTCCGCGCGCCCTCGCCGTCCGGATCGGCGATGCGCGCGAGCGTCTCTTCGAGCCGGTCACGTGCTGATCTGCGATGGATCTGGATGCCGAGCCTCGAAGTGATGCCACTGCACTGGTGGGCGGTGACGGGCTCGAACCGCCGACCCTCTCGGTGTAAACGAGATGCTCTACCAACTGAGCTAACCGCCCCGTCAAGCCGCCGTGCCACGACACGGCTGGGGCGGCAAGCGTCGTCAGACCACGCTGGCCGGGCCCAATTCGGCGAAATAGCGGCGCAGCGCCATGCTCGTTTCCGGCGCCAGCTCGACGAACACACGGCGGCCGTCGTGCGGGTCGGCGCGGCGCACGAACAGCTTCTCTTGCACCATCGTCTTGAGCCAGCGGAGCGCGGTCGTCGCCGGCACCGCGGCGGCAATGCACAGGCTCGAAACGGGCACGCGCAGATGCGACAATTCCGCCTGCAACAGGTCGAGCAGCATGTCCCACGCGGGGTCGGCGAACAGCTCTTCGGGGAAGTAGCGCGCGCGAAGCCGCCGAGCGCGGATGACCGCGCGCACCGTCTCTGCGGAGATTTCCGGAATATCGGCCGCTTGCGCCGGCTCGGCGCGACGCGGCTGCGCCTGCGGGCCGGTCGAAAGCCGCGCGAGTGTCGCCGCGATACGGCTGACCTCGTCGCTCAGTTGGCGGAGCCGCGCCGCGTTCTGGTCGGACGCGACGTCGGCGACCCGTTTGGGCAACTCATCCTGCGCGGCAATGATGGCAAGGGCCGCCGCACGCTCCGCGTCATCGGCGCCGACGATCACCTCGATCCGAAGATCACTGACCTGGGCCATGACCGCGTCGAGGATCTCCGCGGAGGTGGAAATCACGGCGCCATAACGTCCGTCCGAGACGTCGCGGCTGACCTGCTCAAGCAGCGTATCCATCGGGCCGCCGCAATCGCGGTCGAGCTCGATCCATATCGCGGACGCGGAGCCCTGCAGCTCGATCCGCTCTGCGGCTTCGGAGAGTGGCAGAGGGCCGGCAACACGCGCGCCGGATGCCTCGATCGTTTGCCTCGCGCGGTCGATGGCCGCGTCGCTGCTTCCGGTGAGGAGCACCGGCGCCTGGTCGAGATAGGTCACGGAAGCTCGGTCGGTCGGGATCGCGTCCATTGGGTCTCGCCCTGGATGAAAAGCGGTACCGAGCACGGACTTGTTAACGCGCATTCTGGACAAAAGTTAGACGAATTCGGCCCCACAACGGACCTATCGCAATTAACCCTCAACAAAAGGCGTACATAGCGCGCGCTTGCGAGCGGGGGCGTGGGTGTGAGTCGAATGCCGATCGAAGTCTCCGCGGCGGAACGCGCACGCTGGTTGGCCGAGCTTGCTGATGCGCTCGAGCAGGCGGAGCGACTGGTGTGGTCGCTCGGCGACCTCCCGCGCACGAACCCCGAGATGATCGAGCTCTATGGCTCGCTCGATGCGGCGCGCGCCGAGGTTCAGGCGCTGCGGGTCAAGCGCGTCGCGACTGCGGCAGCGGATCTTGGACCATTTTGGATGAAGTCACCGGAGATGCAGCGCCGCGAGAGCGGCGAAGCTTAAACGCCGTGGGGAATTTCACCGCCGCCCGAAAACGGTTCGAGGAAACCCTCAAGCCGCGGCGGCTTCCAGCCGGCGGTGGCGACGAATGCGCGGTTGAGGAAGGCCCGTTTGCCGTATTGCAATGCGGTGCCGTCCGGGCCGTCGACGATGCCGCCCGCGGCGAGCAGGACCGCGTGCCCCGCGGCCGTATCCCATTCGCTGGTCGGCGCGGCGCGAGGATAGATGTCCGCCTCGCCCTCCGCGACGATGCAGAATTTGAGCGACGAGCCGATCGAGACGTAGCCGCAGGTTCCGACCGCCGCCTCGAGATAGTCGATGGTTGCCTGGTTGAGGTGCGACTTCGATGCGACGGCGGTGATGTTCTCGCCGCGCGGCCGCGTCTTGATCGGCGTCCGCCCCTGCCCTTCGTCGAGCCAGGCCCCCGCGCCGGCACAGCCGCCGTGAAGCCGCCGGGTCGCCGGCGCGAAGACGACGCCGAGCTTCGGAGTGCCGTTCTCGATCAGGCCGATGTTGACTGTGTAATCGTCGCCGCCACGGATGAATTCCTTGGTCCCGTCGAGCGGATCGACCAGGAAGTAGCAATCATCGTGAGCGGGTATGCGTCCGGCGGCGACCTCCTCCTCAGCGATGACCGGGACGCCGGGCGCGGCGCGCGCAAGCGCCGCGAGGATGATCAGCTCGGCCGCGCGATCAGCCTCGGTGACCGGCGAGGAATCGCGTTTGGCTTCGACGTCGAACCCGCGCCGGACGATGGTCAGGATTGCTTCGCCGGCCTCGCGCGCCGCTTCAGCGAGATCGTCGACGAGTCTTTGGTGGTCCACAGTAGTTCCGCTCATCCTGAGTAACGACTGAGCGAAGTCGAAGGCGCGTATCGAAGGGTCAACGCGGTGCCATCCGGATCCCGCCGTCGAGACGCACCGCGGCCGCGTTCATGTAGACATTCTCGATCAGGAACAGCGCGAGTCTGGCATATTCCTCGGCCTGGCCGAGACGCTTCGGGAACGGCACTTGCGCGCCAAGCGCATCCTGCACGTTCTGTGGCATCATCGCGACCATCGGGGTCTTGAATACGCCCGGGAGGATGGTGTTCACGCGCACCCCTTCGCCCATCAGGTCGCGGGCGATCGGCAGCGTCATCGCCAGCACGCCGCCTTTCGATGCCGAGTAAGCCGCCTGACCGATCTGCCCATCCTCGGCAGCGACCGACGCGGTGTTGATGATCACGCCCTTCTCGCCGTCCTCGACCGGATCGAGGTCGACCATGCCGAGCGCCGCGTTGGCAATGCAGCGGAAAGTCCCGATGAGGTTGATTTGCAGCGTCGTCTCGAACTGCTGCAGCGGATAGGCCTTCGCGGCCTTGGTTTCCTTGTCGCGGCCAACCGTCTTCGCGGCGGTGGCTACGCCAGCGCAATTCACGAGGATTCGCTCTTGTCCATGCGCCGCGCGCGCCTTGGCGAAAGCCGCCGCGACCTTTTCGTCCGAGGTCACGTCGACTTCGCAGAAGGTGCCGCCAATGTCCGCCGCGACCTGCTCACCGCGGCCGGCGTCGCGGTCGAGGACCGCGACCCTGGCGCCGCGCCTGGCCAGCTCGCGGGCGGTCGCCTCCCCCAGCCCGGACGCCGCGCCGGTCACGACTGCGGCCACTCCGTTGACGTTCATCGCCTCATCCTCTGCCGATTGCTCGGGCACGAACGGCCCTCGATCGGACCGCCTTTGCCGTGAAATCGCCGGATGACAAGCCGGGAGCAAGCTGTCGCGCCCCGGCCACAGCTCGCCCGTCAACGGACTCGGTTCATCGCAAATGCATCTTTGTTGAGGAATATCGTGAGATACACGGAAGGTGGCTTTTCAAGCATTTGGGGCGGGAAATGACGGTTAAGCGCGGCATAGCGAAATCATTGGCTCTCGGCGTCAGTGCGATGTCGCTCGTTGCCGCGGCGCCCGCGCCGCCTCAGCTCGGCTCGGCTGCGCCAGCTGCTGCAGCCTCCGTTTCGTCCTTTTACGATACCTGGCACTCGCAGCCGATCTGGTTCCGCAACGGCGTCAATCCCGCCGTTGTGGCGCAGCTGACGACGATTCTTCAGCGCGCGCCGTTCGATGGGCTCGCCACCGGGCCACAGCTCGCGGCACAGGTCCAGGCGGCGGCAGCGCAGGCCGCAAGCGGCAACGCGGCAGACGTCGCCAACGCCGAACGCGTGTTGTCGTCGGCGTGGGTGGAATATGTCCAGGCGATCAAGAAGCCGACGCCGGGAATGTACTATGCCTATCCGGTGCTCGAGCCGCAGGGCAGCCGCGCGGATCAGATTCTGCTGACCGCGGCCGCCGCGCCCTCGCTCGAAACCTATCTGTCGCAGACGGCGAGCGTGAATCCGATTTACGCGCAGCTCCGCGACGCCGCCTGGGCGCAGGCCCAGGCCACCGGCAACATGGCGCCCGACCCGCGGCTGCTGGCCAACCTCGACCGGGTCCGGTCGCTCCCCGCGAGCGGCAAGTTCATCCTGGTCGATTCCGGCACCCAGATGCTGACCATGTTCGAGAACGGGCGGCCGGCGGACTCGATGAAGATCGTGGTCGGGAAGACCGACTACAAGACGCCGATGATCGCCAGCATCATGTATTACATCGTGTACAATCCTTACTGGAACGCGCCCGACCACCTCGTCCGCAAGATCGCCCAGAACTATCTCTCGATGGGCGACAAATATCTGAAAAGCCGCGGCTATCAGGTGATGAAGGATTGGACCGCGGCGTCCGCCGTGATCCCCAGCGATCAGATCGACTGGAAGGCGGTTGCGACCGGCAAAGAGCAGATCCGGATCCGGCAGAAGCCGCAGGACGACAATAGCATGGGGGACTTGAAGTTCCCGTTCCCCAACTCGCTCGACATCTTCCTGCACGACACGCCGCACAAGGAGTATTTCGCCAAGTCCACGCGCTTCCTGTCGAACGGTTGCGTCCGGCTTGAAGATGCCCGTCGCTTCGGGCGCTGGCTGCTCGGGGCCGAGCCGGCCGCGCCCGGGACCGACGCCGAGATCCAGGTGCAGTTGCCGCGTGGAGTGCCGGTTTACCTGACGTACATCACCGCGCAGGTGCGCGACGGCAAGGTTGCCTATCTTCCCGACGTCTACGGCTGGGACAAGGCGCCGCCGACTCAAATCGCGTCGAACTGACCTGATCTAGTCAGAGACGGACTGCACGAGCGGCGCGCGCTTCACGCGCTCCGCATCCTTCGCGCACAAAAGAAAACCGGCCCGGGCGAGGTGCCCGAGCCGGTATTTCTTTGCCGCGGTTCGCTTAGCGTCCGCGCTCTGGCGCCGGAGGCGGCGGCGGAGGCGGAGGCGGCGGAGCCGGGCAGGTATCGGTCGCCAGGATCACCGAGCCGTCCGGGCACGTCTGCGTCGCCGGAGGCGGCGGAGGCGGCGGCGGAGGCGGCGGCGGTGGAGGCGGCGGAGGCGGTGCTGCCCCACCGAAGTTCCACAGCAGGCTGGCGAGCAGGCTGTGCGAGCGCACGCGGCCCTTCAGGTCGAACGGAACCGCGCCGTCTTCCTTCAGCACCAGGTTGCTGACGTTGAAGAAACGATACTTCAGGCCGACGTCCATCGACGGGCTGATCGCATAGCGCACGCCCGCGATCGCCTGCCAGGCGAACGAGCTGTCGGTGTCGCTGAAATCGAACCCGGGAAGGTCGACGTTCTGCGTGTAGTGAACCTGCGCAAAGCCGGCGCCACCGCCGACATAACCGGCCCAGCCGTTTTCATCGCCGAAGTCGAGCAGGGCGTTCACCATGCCGCTGAGGACGTTGATATGGCCGGAGGTGTCGAAGAACAGCGTGCCGGTCGCGGTCTGCGAGAGGCCCGGGTCGACCTTGGTATCGTCGAGGCTGGCGTGCTTGTAGGCCAGTTCGCCCTCGAGCCGAACCATACCGAGATCGTAACCCGCAAGCGCGTCCACATCGAACCCGACCTTGTGGTTCATGAGGAAGCCGGTAGCAAAGGCGCGATTGGCGTCGGTATAGTCGAGCTCGGTGTCTTCGACGACCATCAGGCCGCCTTCGACGCCCGCGTACCATGCACCATCCTTGGCGAGAGCAGGTGTCGCCATGGCACTTGATGCCAGCGCCACCGCAATGGCCAGCTTGCGCATATATGTCCCCTTTCACATGCGTTCGTAGATTGAACTGCGGCCACATTATGAGAGGGCCGAAGAGCGCGCAAGGTGGGGATGCGTTCGCGCTGTTGCCAAAAAGCATCAATCGGAGGCGCGAAGTCTGACAAGCTATTGGTGTGCCTGCATTTTTTACATTTCGATAAGACCGTGCGCCCGCATGGCGTTGAGGAGCTGATCAAGTGTCGCCCGCGCCTCCGAATCCGTCGTGCTCCCTCCGCTCGGTGAAGCAATGGCTGGACGGCGCGCGCCGACCACTTGAATCCCGTCGAGTAAGAGCGCCGATCCGCGCAGCGGCCGCGATGCTTCGGTGCCGATGGTCGCGCGCGCCTCGACGGTACCGGAAACTCCAACCGTTGTAGCGGAGACCTCCGAACCGATCGCCGACGATGGCACCTGGATCACGCGCAAGGCATCGGGCTCGATGAGCACGAACCACTCTCCGGCGCGGTGGCCGGTCATCGCCCCGTCCGTTCCGTCGCGTCCTCGCAACAGCCGGCCTAGTTCAAACCGGCCCGGCGCCACCGGGATCGCGTCGCCGAACTGGAGAATCTCGCTGCCTACGAAGGCCAAATTGGCGCCGGCCGCGAGCGCCGCGTCGTCGCAGCTGGTGAGCCATTGGCTCTGGTCGATGAGCTCGACCTCGACCGTGTCGACGATGTCATAGGCCTGGTCGGCAGGCAGGTCGCTTGCCGCGCGGCCGAGCTTGGACTTCCGCGCCGCGGTTCGGACGACACTGGTCTGGCCGCCGATGGTGATCTCGACGGCGCGGCTTCGCCAGCCGGCGGTTGGAGTCGAAGCGGCCAGCATGACCGAGGCGACGTTTGGCGACAGCTCGAGCGGTGTCTCGACGAGCGCCAGGACCGTGCCGCCATCGGCAACGTCTGGATTGTCCACGATGCGTCCCGAATCCGCGGCCAGCATTTCGCCTGCCCGTCGCGCCGGTCGAAGTTCGGCGACGACGACAAAGGAATCGATCGTGCACGCATCGACCACCCAGCGCGACGGCGAAGTTGGCACTTCGACCTCGGCTCCTGGCTCGAGGCCCAGGAGCCTTGGCGGCAGGCGCAGCACGAGCCGGTCCCGCTCAGCCCATTTTCGCGCCAGCGCCTGCTGGACGAGCGACTTTGCGGCGGAGCCATCCAGGACGGCCGGCAGTTCCATCCGCTCTTCCTTGCCGGCTTCGTCTCCGCTGGACGCCCGCGCCTCGCCAGATTGATAGTCCCGCGCGGGATCATAATAGCTGAGCCGAAGCGACGCGGGCATTTCCAGCATCGGCGCTTGCTCGCGCTCGATCCTGGGAGAGGCGATCTCGCCGGCCGAATTGCCCAGGTCGGACTCCGGAATCGGGATGACCGAGGATGCTGCCGGCCTGAGCTGCAGGCCATCATCAAACAAGTCGATCGCGAAGGAATCGATGAGCGGAGCCAACGCCGCTTTGATTGAGGCGCCATAAGCGGCGTAACCCGTCACGGCCTGACCGCCGGCATCGGCGATCGCACCGCTCGACGCATCGGTCAGGATTTGCCCGGCTGTCGGTGAGTCGTCATCCGCGATAACTTCGAAAGTCAGGAACGGGATCCGGTTGCCGTAATCGGCAAGCTCGAGGTTTTCGAAGACCGCAAGCGCGAGGCCGCGATAGGCCGGAGTATTCGCGATGCCCTCGATGGACGCGATGAGCGG
>DATEIK010000119.1:0-2539 GCA_035279065.1 Sphingomicrobium sp.
ATGGAGTTCCTGCGCTGAGCGTTAACCCTCTATCGCTCTTTGCAAATTTAATCGGGTGAGGCAGTCTCCCGCCCCGCTCGTGCTCGGGGGGCGAGTCGAAACGGGGGAGTTTGTTTCATGTTGCTTACCACTATCCTGCTCGCCGCAGCCGCGGCGGGCCAATCGCAATGGGTTCCGCTCAACAGCCAGCAAGGGCAACAGGTGCAGGGGCAAGTCGCCGCGCCCGCGGCGGCTCCCGCGCCTACGCCAATCGTCGCGCCGGCCACGGTCAACGCGATCCTGCGCGTCGGCACGGTCGTTCCGCTGCGGTTGAGCGAAGAGCTGACGACCAAGGGCAAGAAGCTGCGCGTGGGCGACCGCTTCCATCTCGAAACGTCCGAGCCGGTGATGGTCCAGGGCGTGGTCGTGATCCCGGTCGGCAGCCCGGCCATGGGTGAGATCACCGATGCCCGCAACAAGGGCATGTGGGGCAAGTCGGGCCATCTCGCTGCTCGCCTGCTCTATGTCACGGTGAACGGGCGTCAGATCCGCCTCAGCGGCGCGTTCGACGACAAGGGCGTCGCCGGCGGCGTCGGCGCGGTTGCTGTGTCGACGCTGGTGTTCCTGCCGGCTGGATTCTTCATGACCGGCACCAGCGCGAGGGTGCCGATGGGTACGGTCGTGAAGGCCTTCGTCGACGAGGACGTGCCGCTGGCGATGCCGGTTGCAGCTCCAGCGCCATTGCAGGTTGGGGCTCCGGCTGTGCCTATGGTGGTTCAGCCGCAGGGTCATTAGCCGACGGCGGCAATCACCGATGAGATCGATAGGCAAGACCGCCATCGCCACGCTCGCGCTGCTGGCGGCGGGGTGCGGCGACCAAGATGCGGCGGGCCGCGGGCCGGGCGAGGCGGCGACGGCGCTGTTCCGCGACGGGTTCAAGGCGGTGCTGATCGATGCGTCGGGCAAGGCGATCGGATCGGTCACCGGCACCAGGGGCGAGCAGGGGCTCGACGTGCATATCGCGGCGAAGGGCCTCAAGCCCGGCGACCACGGCATGCATTTCCACGAGGCCGGGCGCTGCGACCTGCCCGCCTTCGCCAGCGCCGGCGCGCACTGGAACGCGGGCGCGCGCGAGCACGGCCACGACAATCCCAAAGGCCCGCACGACGGCGACCTCGGCAACCTCACCGTCGGCGCGGACGGCGAGGGGTCGACCGACCGCATCCTGCCCCGCTACCACGCGCGCTTCCCGCCCACGGGCCTGTCGCTCGTCCTCCACGCCAGCCCCGACGACGAACGCACCGACCCCAGCGGCAACAGCGGCGCGCGGATCGCGTGCGCGGTGGTGCTCCGCGCGACTTAGCGTCTTAGGCCGGCCGGAGGACCGTCAGCTTCGCGGGCGACCGCGGCCGGCAGCTTCGCGCAGCTCGCGGTCGGCATCGTCAATGGCCTTGACGAGGTCGGGGAAACACGGCGCCTCCTCGACCGGCCACAAGCGCCCGAAGGTCGGACCGAGCAGGTCGACGTCGCGCTGAGTCAGCAGTCCCACGGCGACGATGCGATCCTGCGGCAAGCGTGACTCCGTCTGTTGCGCGTGCAGGAAACGCAGCCGGCACGCCGCCGTTGCAGCGGTATCGCCCCCGTATCGGTCGCGGCAACCGCCGGAAACCGCCAGACTAGGCGAACCGGCAAAAGGGGCGTAGAGATGTTTCATCACCGCCCCGGCCTCAGCACAGCGGTGACGGAGAGAGAATGCAGAGCTCCCGCTGTATCGAGGAGCACATCCATGTCCGCCCACCAAAAAACCTATCGCGTCTATTGTTACGACGCCGCGCACAAAATCCTGACCAATGACCTGCTCGAGGCGGCCAGCGACGAGGCCGCGATCGCGGAAGCGAAGGCGATGGGCTTCGGCACCAAGTGCGAGATCTGGGAAGGTACGCGCCTGGTCGCGCAGCTCGAGGACGAGCGCAGGCACGCATAGGGTTAACGCCGAGGGATTTGCCTAAGCCGGCGACTGCACGACGCGTCGCGCGCGCCGCTCAGTCTGGCCAGTCCGGGGGCAGGTCCTTCGCGCAGTCGCCATATTGTTCGCGGGCGAGACGGAGAAACTCGGCACGGCGCTCGGCGTCGAGCGGCCCAAGCTTCCTCAGGTTCGGGATCACCCACTTGGCGCCGCCGTACATCACGCGCTCGTCGTTGCGCAGCGCCTCCACCCGGCTCAGGGTCGCATCGACCTCCGCCGCGCTCAGCGGCCCGCCGGTCCGGCTCAAGGCCCGCAGCTGGGCGATGTCGGCCGCCTCTTGCTCCGCCGTCCGGGTGGCCACCGGCATGGAGGGATAGATGTTGGCGAAGGGCTCCGCTTCCGCCGCCGACATGTGGGTGAAGGCATCCGCCGCCACCGCCGCGTCGTGCGCCGCACTGTCATAGGTGAAGAAGTTGGTCCCGTAGGGCTCGATCAGCCTCCACACCTCGGCGCGGCTCTTGCCCGATTCCACCGCCGCGCGGATCGCGTCGAGCCGCGCCACCGCGCACGGGTGGATGACCGCCCGGTGATAGA
>DATEIK010000120.1:0-2970 GCA_035279065.1 Sphingomicrobium sp.
CACGCAGCCGGAGCGGGCCAGGCTCCGCCGGTCGCCTCGCCGCCGCTGCGCGCCGCCGCGACCTCCTCCACGCCCCGGGAAGCGTGATCAGCATTAGAACCAGGATCGGCATTACCCAGCGGTACATCTGCTCTCCGTCGTCACCTAATGCAGTCGCTTCAGCTGCAAGGCCACTTACCATATCCCACCCGGCCTGGTGGCCGGGTGGCCTTGTCGGCTGCAAGCAGTGATTAGGCTGGTGGACACCGATGCCACTGTCCCCGGCTAGCCGACTCGCGCTTCCAAGGCGTCCCGGACCGCCTCAATCGTTTTCGGCGTCAGCCCGGCGCTCCGCAAGACCGCTCCGGCTGGCTGTGGGCCTTCGATGGCCTGACCCACGTCGAGCTGGAGGATGGCGAGGAGCAGGTCGGCGACGCCCGCGGATTCGCGCCCCAGCGCCTGGGCCCGGGCCACGGCGGCCTCGAACGCCGCCTTGCTCTCTGCCGAGTAGACGACATCCGCGGCGGCAATCGCCGCAGGCTCGCTTGGGCCGCCCGGCTGCTCCAACAGCGCGAGGACGGCCTCTCTGGTCCGTGCTCGCGGCGCGAGCGTGGGCCACACCGCGTCGGGCGAGTGGCGGACGACGGCGCGGGCTAAGTGCCGGGGTGTGAGTAGCTTGCCCTCTGTCTGGCGCATCTCCCGGCGCGCCTGGGCCACTGTGGAGTGGACGGCCGAGGTAAACGCGGGGCGTTCCATCGACGCTCGCATGGGAGCACCCTCCTGTGCTGTGAAAGTCGGACCAGCCTAATGCCCTCGCATCAGCTGCGAGGGCGCCAATCACATGCCTAAGAATGCCTGGAACGCCGGCGCCCTCGTCGGCTGCATGCAGTAATTAGGCGGACGGCATCCGATCGCCGTTTACCCCCTACCACTTCTGAGCCAGTTCCTCGCGGGGCGCGGGCGCCCAGCTTCCGTCGGTGTCCCGCTGCCACGCCTCATACACGGCGAGCCCGCCCAACGGCCACCAGGGGAACGGCAGTAGAGCCCGGGCGACCACCATCAAGACGCCCTCGGGCGATTCAGCCTCGACGAAGTCCATCCGTCCGCGACGCCCCCGATAGCGCGGGATCGTCGGTGCCATCTCGGCATCGGTCAATGGCGGCCAATCGTTAGGATCATCCGCCCTGAGAAGCCGGTGGGCCGCCTCCAGGGCTCGCTCGAGCTCCTGGAACTCGGCGGCGTGCGCATCGGTCCGCACCCGCCCCGCCAGCCGGAAGCCGCCGAAGGCAGGTCCCAGATTGAAGTAGACCACGACGCGAACGGCCATGCTCGCCTCCCGGTCACGAATGCGCGGGTCCGCCTAATGCCCTCGCATCAGCTGCGAGGGCGCCTATCACATCTCAAATGGACGCAAGACGCCGGCGCCCTCGTCGGCTGCATGCAGAAATTAGACGGCTAGCGCTACGTCGGCTGGCACCAGCGGAAGCCCGACAGATTGACCGTGTCGAGGAAGCGCACCTGCTGCCAGCCGGTCCGGTCTCGGACCACGAGCGCGTTGGCTTCGCTCAACCCCACGAACGTTTTCTCGAGCCGGCACTCGGCGGGATCCGTGACATATTCGGTCGCCGGAATCACAACGCTGTCCGGGCTAACGCGGACCGGCGCCGAGAGCCCGAGAAAGCGCGTGACGCCGCGCCCCGCACAGCCGCTCTCCTGCTTGGCCCAGCACACCGGCAGCTTCTGCGCCCGAGCCCACGCCCTATCCTGCTGGTACACGGCATCCGAGACGCCAAACCAGATCACTAACGGGGACTCGCCGCTCGGCGGCGGTGCCACGGGCGTGCCGGTAATCCGGTGCGTTTCGAGATACCCCGCCACCTCGGTGGAGGGCCGCCCGCGATAGAACATGAATACCGCCAGGGCCGCCGCACGGCGCTCAGTGGCCGGGAGCGGGTCGGTGGTGTAGGGGTCGGGCACCTCCTCCATATCGCCCATCAGGAGCGGGATCTGGATCGAGTCGCCGGCCGCGACCTGCACCGTGTCGTTGGCCGGATGGAAGCCGATGAAGCCGGCACGGAGCGCCACCCTGCCCGGCCGGACCCCACGGAGGACATACTGCCCGAGTGAATCCGATTCCGTGGAGCAGGATGTTCCTTCGACCGTGACCGTGGCAAAGCGCACGCGAACGTTGGACGGCAGCGAGCGGACGACGCCGTAGACCGTGGCGCCCTCGTTGGCGGCGAGGCAGGGAGGCCTCGGCGTGCGCTGGAACTGGGCGCAGGCGTCGGGCCTGGCCCAGACGCCCAGGACCACCAGCGCGCTGAGTGCACGGTTAAGCCGCATCGTGACGATCCTGGTTGCCGTCTAATGCCCTCGCATCAGCTGCAAGGGCACTTACAATATCTCAAACGGGCTCGTGGCTTGGTGCCCTTGTCGGCTGCATGCAGTGATTAGGCAGCACGGGGCTCGGGGCTGGTCGGGCCGGCGCGTTTAGCCCGGGCTCCCGGCAGTCGACCCAACCAACCGAGAATGATCCAGAGCAGCTGAGACCCCACCCAAGCGTAGCCAAAGACCGCGCTTCGAAGGTCGTCCGCTCCGGTGCACTGGCTGAGATTGATGCACGCCGGCGACTGGACCAGCAGCAGGACCGCGCCGTAGCTGAGGAAACCGGCGACTGAGTACCCCGCGATCACCGCCATCCTGCGCCAAACCGGGACCGGCACATACAGGGCGTCTGGCGTCCGCTCTCGCACATACTGCCACGACTCGGCTGTGGTTGGGTCCGCAATGACCACGGCGGTGCCGAACATGATATCGTGCAAGGCTTGGTGCCGCCGCGTGAGGGGCATGAAGATGAACGCGAGCACGCCGGCGACCCCTTTGACCCAGAATCGACCCCACGCACGCCAAAAGCTGGGATTGTCACCAGTGCGCAGATCGATCACGCGGCAGTTTGCGTACTTGTGCCCGATCGTCGCTCCGCGCCGCGAT
>DATEIK010000121.1:0-3113 GCA_035279065.1 Sphingomicrobium sp.
CAACAAGCTAATCCTACGCGGGCTCATCCTCAGGCGATAAATCTTTGGACCGAAGTCATTATACGGTATTAGCTCAAGTTTCCCTGAGTTATTCCGTACCAGAGGGCAGATTCCCACGCGTTACGCACCCGTGCGCCACTAAGGCCGAAGCCTTCGTTCGACTTGCATGTGTTAGGCATGCCGCCAGCGTTCGTTCTGAGCCAGAATCAAACTCTCAAGTTGATGTACGATCGAACCCCCGCAGGAATATGCGAGGGCAAGACCGGCATCTCTGGGAGCCGTTCCTGCACAAATATACAAACTGGTGTGTTTGCGTATGAGGACATTTGACCGTCCGCTGGAGCGAGCTCCATCGGAGAGAGGTCATTAAGGAACGGCATAAATTTGACCGACCGACCGATACCCAGAGGCTATCGGTGACCGGGCCGCCGCCCACATGTCCCTTCATCTAAACCGACAATGTCAAAGAGCCGACGCGCATCCTTCCCCGGTTCGAGTGTTCCGGGCCGGCTGTACCGACTAAGAAGAGGCGCGAAACGAACGCCGACCTGTTGCCAGGCCGCGTCCGCTGCTGGAGGCGCCATATATGTGGAGGCCCCCAAAGCGTCAACCGGGTTTTTTGCAATTTGATTGCAGTTCGCCGCTGACACGGCTCGAGGCGCCGTCTCCGGCGCCTCTCGCTAGAGTTTAAATAGGATTGCGCGCGCCCGGTTCAAGCCCTCATGCGGTTGAATCAGAACGTTTTTCAGGCGCTCTGGATGTACGTGCGCATCGCCTCGGCCTCCGCCTCGATGCGTTCCATGCGGTGCTTCACCAGGTCGCCGATCGAGACGATGCCCTTGAGCTCGCCGTCCTCGACCACGGGCAAATGGCGGATGCGGCGCTGGGTCATCACCGCCAGCGCCGCCAGCACGTCGGTGGTCGGGTCCGCAGTGATCGCCGGCGAGCTCATCACCCTCGCTACCGGCCAGTCGAGCACGTCGGGGCCGTGATCGCGCAGGCAATAGATGACATCGCGCTCCGACATGATGCCGGCGATGCGACCGTCCTCGATCACCGGAAGCGCACCGATGCGCTTCTCGCCGAGCTTGCGGACCGCGTCCGACAGGCGGTCGTCGGCGCCGATGGTCTCGACCGCGCTGCCCTTGTTGCCGAGCACTGCCGCGATGGTCATGGGCTCACCTCCTGACCCGCCTGCCTCTCTGCTTGATTGGGGCATTGCGCAAGGCCAAAGGGAGCTATGTCCAAAGGGAAGCCCCGCCCCGATCCGCTGCCCGGCCCGCCGCATTCGCTGATGCAGCGCTTCTGGCAAATCTTTCGCCTGCTGGCGGTGCTGGCGGTCGTTCTCGCGGCGATCGCCGTCGTCCTGGTGACCCGCGGCGAGGGCGAAATCCATGCCAGCCTGATCATCGCCACCGCGCTCGGCGTGGGTCTCAGCGTACTGCTCGGCGCGGCGCTGATGACGCTGGTCTTCCTCAGCTCCTCGAGCGGCCACGACGAGCAGGCCGCTCCACGCATCCGCGAGGAAGGCGACGACCAATGACCGAAATCGAGCGCATCCCGATCCTCCGCGTGATGCCCGGCCCCACGGACATCAACGCCAACGGCCATATCTTCGGCGGCTGGGTTCTCAGCCAGATGGACATCGCGGCCGGCATCGTGGCTTCGCGCCGCTCGCGCGGGCCGGTGGCGACGGTTGCGATCGAGGCGATGGAGTTCATCGCGCCGATCCACCTCCGCGACCTCATCTCCGTCTATGCGCATGTCGAGCGAGTCGGGCGGACGTCGATGGGGGTGAGGATCGAGGTGGTCGCGACGCGGGACCTCGGCGCGACCGAGGTCAAGGTCACCGATGGCCTCTTCACCTTTGTCGCGCTCGACGCGAACAACCGGCCGCGGCCGGTCGACACCCAGGCCTAGCGGTCGAGGCGATAGCGGAGCTCCGCGGTGCCGTTCGCCGGCACGCGCGCGCGCCACAGCATCGAGCCGTCATATTTGACCAGCTTCGCCCCGCGCGCGTCGCGTGGAAGCCGGATCTCGACGTTGCGCGCTTCGGGCGCGTCGTTGGTGATGGTCACAACGAATTCCGCGTTCTTGCCGCCGCCGATGACGGTCCCGCGCGCGCGGATGCCCGGCGCTTCGTCCATCGGGATCTCGACCTTCTCGCCGACCGCATGATCGTCAACGCGACCCTCCCCGATCAGAATGCGCCGGCCCTGCTGACGACCGAACAGTGCGACCCCGCCGGCGGGCAGCGGCAAGCCAAGACCTTTCGCCGGATCATTGCGGGTCACCAGCACGCGCTCGAGCGCCGACTCGAATTCGCTCGGCGAAGGCTGGAGCCGGTAGACGGTTTCGACCGCGACCGCGGGCCGCTTCAGCAGCATCACCTGCTTTTGCGACTGGGCGGCGACGGTGACCTGCTCGGGGATTCGATACAGCTTCACATCGCCGAGCTTTTCCTGCTCGGCCATCATGTCCCCGCCGCCGCGTTCCGCCATGGCCGGGGGAGGAGGCGGCGCTGGCGGCGCCATCGCGCTGAGCCGCGTCCCGGTCACCGTGATCGACTCGGCGCTGACCGGCTGAACGATCGGGATGTCGCTGGTCGTGCCCTGCGGCCAGCAGCTGATGGTGATCGGCTTCGCTTCGTCCGGCGCCACCTCGACGCGATCGCGGTTGAGCTTGCCCGCGACCGCCATGGTATCGGCATCGGCAAGCCCGGTCTGGTCGCCATTCGCAAGCGTCAGCCAGGCGAGCAGCGACATCTTGTCGCCGGCGGGCGAAAGCTCGGCGACATAGTTCGCCTGCCAGTCGAAATTGTTGGTGATGTAGGACAAGGTGACGTCGCGCTCGACCGGCTCGGGGCTGCGCACGCGGACCGACAGCGTCGGCTTCGCCGACAGGCCCGGAGGGACTTGCGGCGCGATCAGAGTCTCGGGCAGGCCGGTGCAACGCAGCGCCTCGACGCCGCCCGCGGTTTGGACCACCACGCCGTCGCTGGTCGCGCGGACGATGGCTTCCTGCTCGCGGACCTTGCCGGTCGCCTTGTCGGTGCGCTTGAGCAGCAGCCGTTCGCCCAGCGACGCATCGAGCAGGGCGCCCGGCGACAGCAG
>DATEIK010000122.1:0-2076 GCA_035279065.1 Sphingomicrobium sp.
GCGGGAGACTGCCTCACCCGATTAAATTTGCAAAGGGCGATAGAGGGTTAACGGCCCAGCGCAGGCTCCATGAACGAGACCACCGGGTAACCGGCCAGCATGAACACCAGCAGGGCGATGTTGAGCGGCTTCGATCGCACCCACATGGTGACGTTCGCGAACATTCGCCCGCGGCCATGGCGGGGGCATGGCGAGGATGACTGCCGCGGGCGGCGGTCGCTGGATTAGGCGCTCTCCCCGGCCGGGTGTATCGTGACGCAGAAACGACGGAGGTGACCGTGCGCCAAGCCATGCTTTTCGCGACCGTTCTCGCCCTCGCGCTTTCCAGCGGCGCCGCAGCCGAGCCGGCCGCCAGCGGCGAGGCGTTCGTCAAGCTGCCCGCGGGCACCCTCAAGGCGCAGTCGGCCCAATGGGGCGAGTGGATCGCCGACGTCGAGAAACCGGCCGCGCGCCACACTTTCCCGGGCAACACCAAATATTCGCCCGTGAAGCTGACCCGCGCCGCACCCTCGAGCGCCGGCAGCGGCGGAACGGCCGGGCGGGTGACCGGCATCGCCAGCGATCCTGCCGAGCCATCGGCGATGGCCGGGCGCGGGCTCGATATCGCCGCCATCGACGGCGAGGTCGCCGGCGCGCCGCCGGCCGGGCGCGGCAGCGTCGTCCTCGCGCTCAAGCAGCCGTGGCCCGAATGCGCGGCCGGTACGCGCTTCAACGGCATTTACCTGACCGCGGGCGCGTCGCACCGCTACCAGCTCGACGGCGCGGAGGTCGCGCGTTGCGGCGGCTCGAGCGTGACGCTCAATTACTCGAAGGTCACCGTGAAGGGCTGGAACCCCGAGAAGAAAGAGGAATAGCGGCCGCCTAGGCGGTCGTCGTGCCCTTGCTCGACGCCACCGCCTGCTCGAGCGTCGCGCGGTCGTTGCCGTGCTGCTTGATGAGCTCGAGCACCTGCTCGGACGTGAGGCCGTGCTTGTTGGCGAAATAGCGCACTTCGCTGGGGTCGCTGGCGGCGACTCGGCTGCGGTCGGACTGGCTGTTGGACATGGGTCCGCTCTCCTTCACTGGGGGAAGACGGCCATAGGCTTCAACAGCCGTGGGCAACAGTGAATTGCGGCGAACCGCCGCTCAGCCGAGCCTTGCGAGCAGCAGGTCGAACACCGCGGGGTGGAAGCTGCGCTCGAACTTCAGGCCGGCGTTGGGCCCCTCGACCCAGCGCACTTCGGCCTCCAGCGGCTCAATCCCGGGCAGTCGGACCACCGCGCGCTCGCCGACCAGCGGGCGCTCGATCATCTCGGCCTTGCAGCCGTCGGGCGACAGGTCGAACAGGCGGCATTGGTAGGCGCCCTTGCCCATGCGCCGCAGCGTCACCTCGCCCGCGACGGAGACGCGCTCGGCCTTGCGCGGGGTCGGCGGCGTTTCGGAGCGGACCGGGAAGCCGAGCCCGGCCTTGCCGTCCCTGGCCCAGCGCACCTCGGCGTCGACCGCGCCGCGGCGCAGCACCGACAGCTTGATCGCCTGGCCGGGCTCGAGCGGCGCCTGGGTCTCGATCCCGCAGCCCTCGTAGGAGAGGTCGGTGACGGTGGCTTCGTGGGCGATCCCGCCGGCCAGCAGGACGTGGCCGGTCATGGACACGCGGCGGCGCTCGGCGCGGCCGTCCATGGTCCGCGCCGCCGGGTCCGGCGCCCTAAATCCCGTCGAGGCGTCCACGAGCCTCCTCCACTGCCATTGCACTAACCTAAATCAGGGGCGGTAAACGCCGATTTAACGCCGCGTGGCGCCGTCGTTGCGGGGATGAAACCCAAAGCCTGAATCGTCGTTGACTCCCCGAACACGCCGCTTTCGCGAGCGGCGCAGAAACAGGGTTTGGTACAGTGACTGGCTACAGGCTTTATTGCCTCGACGGGGCCAATAAGGTCGCGTCGGCCGAATGGATTGACGCCGACGACGACAAGGCCGCGATCGAGGTCGCGAAGGAATTGATGGACGGGCAGGAATGCGAGATCTGGCAGGGCACGCGGCTCATTGCGCGGCTGCCTCGACGACCTCGCGAATGACCTCGCTCTAGACCTGCAGGCG
>DATEIK010000123.1:0-6658 GCA_035279065.1 Sphingomicrobium sp.
GAGACCCCCGACCTCATGCCCGCGACGCTCGACTACAGTCACAAGATCCTGATGCGCATGGCCAAGGACCGCCACGAGGGCCGCGCGCCGTTCCTCGAGCCCGACGCCAAGAGCCAGGTCACGTTGCGCTTCGAGGACGGCAAGCCCGCGAAGGCCACCGCGATCGTCGTCTCGACCCAGCACAAGCCCGGCTATGACAAGGGCGAGAAGCAGGCCGAGCTGCACGCCTACGTGAAGTCCGTCGTCGCCGACGTCATGCCGGCGCAGCTGCTCGGCAACGAAACCGTCTATCACATCAACCCGACCGGCAGCTTCGAGATCGGCGGTCCCGACGGCGACGCCGGCATCACCGGACGCAAGATTATCGTCGACACCTACGGCGGCGCCGCGCCGCACGGCGGCGGCGCCTTTTCGGGCAAGGACCCGACCAAGGTCGACCGCTCGGCTGCTTATGCCGCGCGCTACCTCGCCAAGAACATCGTCGCGGCGGGCCTCGCGCGCCGTTGCACGATCCAGCTCGCCTATGCGATCGGGGTGAGCGAGCCGCTATCGCTCTATGTCGATACGCACGGCACCGGGACCGTCGGCGACGAGCAAATCGAAGACGCGATCGGCCGCATTGACAAGCTCGGCCGGCTGACCCCGCGCGGCATCCGCACGCACCTCGAGCTCAACAAGCCGATCTACCGCGCGACGGCGGCTTACGGCCACTTCGGGCGCGCGCCCGACGGCGACATGTTCCCGTGGGAGCGGGTCGACCTCGTCGAGGATTTGAAGGCCGCCGTCGCCTAAGCGGCGGAATCGTCGCTCGCGTCCAGCACTGCGACCCGGTGGCGGTAGACCATCTCGCCGCCAAGCCACCCGCTATAGACGAGCACGACGACCGTGACGGCCGACAGGATGATGCCGATGCTGTCGATCTTCGACTGGTCCGACAGGCGAATGACGAAGTTGACGACTTCGAGCACGACCGCCGTCACGTTCGCCAGCATGTGCCGCAACGCCACCCCGAGCCGGCGGATGCGGTCGTCGCCCATGTAATCGGTAAGGCCGGTGACCGCGGCCAGCGCGGCAAAACCGATGCCGAACCCAAGCAGCCAGTTGGATGCCGTCGCCCAGCCCTGGACATGGTTCGAGACGTAAAAGATGTCGGCGACCAAAGTGCCGACGAAGCACACGATTGGGAACGGGATGATCATGGGATGCAGCGGATGGCCGCCGATCGACGCCGTGCTCCGCGGGTTTCTGCCGTCCATATGCTTTCTCCCTGTTCTTGCCCCGAGAACGCATAACGCTAGAGCGCGTTGCCGATGACCGCCCATAAGCCCGGCGATCCCTTGACCCTCAACCGGCTCTACGGCCGGTCGAGCGGGCACAAGCTGCGCAAGGGCCAGCAGGAGTTGGTCGACACGCTGCTGCCGCGGATCGAGGTTCCGACAGAGGGAGAGGTCACGGCGCGCTGCCTGTTCGGCGAGGATCGCCCGCTCCATTTCGAGATCGGCTTCGGCTCCGGCGAACATTTGGCGGACCGCGCCGACATGTTGCCCGATCATGGCTTCATCGGCGCCGAGCCGTTCCTCAATGGAGTCGCGACGGCGCTCGGCCATATCCGCGACAAGCATCTCGCCAACGTGCGGCTGTGGCGCGGCGATGCCCTCGACGTGCTCCAGCGCGTGCCGGATGGGGCGCTGAGCTTCCTCTACTTGCTTCACCCCGACCCCTGGCCCAAGGCGCGCCATGCCAAGCGGCGGATGGTCAACGACCGCCCGCTCGAGCTGTTCGCCGCCAAGCTCAAGCCCGGCGGCGAGTTCCGCCTCGCGACCGACGACCCGACCTACCTGACCTGGTCGCTGATGGTCATGCAGCGCCATCGGCACCAATTCGAATGGCGCGCCGAGCGCCCCCGCGATTTCCTCGAACCATCGGGCGGCTGGATTGAAACGCGCTATGGTGCCAAGTCTCGTCGCGAGGGGCGGCGGCCATATTATCTGCGCTACGTCCGGCGTTGATCATGGAGGGGCACATGGACTTGGATCGCAGGACCTTGCTTGGAGGCGCGGCCGCCCTGCCCCTCGCGAGCAGCGCCATCGCTGCGGCGCCGACCGACGATTATTGGGAAAGGATCGCGCGCGAATATGACGTGACGCGCGAGGTCATCCAGCTCGAGCACGGCAATTGGGGGATGATGGCTCGCCCGGTGCGGGAGGCGTACCGCGAGCATGTCAATCGCGTGAACCGCGACACCAGTTACTATGCGCGGCGCACCATGGTCGCCGATCTGGACGCGGTGAGGGCGCGGCTGGCGCAATGGATGGGCGTCGCGTTCGAGGAAATCGCGCTCACCCGCAACGCGACTGAAGCGCTGAAGGGCCTGATCCTTCAGTACAATCGCCTGAAGCCCGGCGACGCCGTCCTTTACGCCGACCTCGACTATTACAGCATGCAGGCGTGCATGGATTCACTCGCGCACACGCGCGGAGTTCGAGTCATCAAGATCGCGCTTCCCGAGCCCGCTACGCGCCAGTCGCTGATCGATGCTTATGCCGAGGCGTTTGCGGCGAATCCCGCGATCAAAATGGCGCTGCTCACGCACATCGGCCACCGGACCGGGCTGGCCCTGCCGGTCGCCGATATTGCCGCATTGGCAAAGGCGCGCGGGATCGATGTCATCGTCGACGCCGCGCACAGCGTCGGGCAGCTCGACTTCAAGCTGCCCGATACGAATGCGGACTTTATCGGCATGAACATCCACAAGTGGATTGGCGCGCCGCTCGGGGTCGGCGCAATCTATGTGCGACGCGACCGGCAAGGCAGCGTCGACGTCGACCCAGCCGAGAACGTTCTGCCGCCGAGCGACGTCGCGTCGCGGGTGCATATCGGCACTCCGGATTATGCGGCGCAGCTGACCGTGCCCGATGCACTCGCCTTCCAGGATACGATCGGCGCGCCGCGGCGCGCGGCAAGGCTGCGTGCGCTACGCGATCGCTGGGTCCACGCCGTACACAATCTGCCCAATGTCCAGATCCTGGCGCCGGACGGCCTGCATGGAGCGATCACCTCGTTCCGCATTCGTGGACGAACCTCGAAAGAGGACAATGTCGCCCTCGCCAAGGCCCTGCTCGACAAGCACCGCGTCTTCACCGTGTACCGGGATGGCCTGGCCTCCGGGTGCTGTGTCCGGGTCACGCCCGCGCTGGCGACGCGGATGAGCGACGTCGATGCGCTCGCCGCCGCGATCCGCTCGATCGCTACTTCTTAGGGTCGAGCCGCAGCAGCCGTCCGCCGCTGTCGCCGTCCTCGAGCAGATAGACCTCGCCGCGCGGGCCCTGGTCGACGGCGCGGATGCGCGCGCCCATCGCCCATTGGTCGGCCTTCGAGGCCTGGTCCCCGCGGATGCGGACGTGGATCAAAGCCTCACCGGACAGGGCGCCGATCAGTGCATCGCCCTTCCACTGCGGGAACAGGTCGCCGCTGTAGATCAATAGCGAGCTCGGGCTGATCGATGGGTTCCACCAAACCTTGGGCGCCTCGAAGCCGTCGCCGGGCTTGTGGTCGGGGATGGCGCTGCCGTCGTAATTGCTGCCGTTCGACGCCTTGGGCCAGCCGTAGTTGCGGCCTTTGAGGATGAGGTTGAGCTCGTCGCCGCCCATCGGGCCCATCTCGGTCTCCCACAGCCGCCCGTCGGGCGCGAACGCGATTCCAAGCAGGTTGCGGTGCCCGAGCGTGTAGTAATTGCCGTCGATCCGCTGGCCGTCTGCGGTCATGTGGATGACCTTGCCGAGATCGACGTTCGGGTCCTGCGCCGGCATGAACTGGAACCGCTCGCCGCTGGTGATGAACATCGTCCCGTCGGGCGCGAAGGCGATGCGCTCGGAATAATGCGCGCCGCCCTTTTCTTTCGGCTGCTGGCGCCAGATCGTCTTGTAGCCCTCGAGCCGGGGCTGGCCCTGGCCGAGGATCAGGCGGCCGTAACCGATCGTCGCGCCGCTGGTGCCGCGCGGGCCGGCTTCGGGGAAGCTCAAATAGATGCGCTGGTTGCCGGCGAAGTCCGGGTGCGCGACGACTTCGGCCAGACCGCCCTGTCCTTCGAAGTGTACGGAGGGGACGCCCGCGACTTCGGTCTTCTTGCCGGTGCCGACGTCGACTAGCCACAACTTGCCGGCCTTTTCGGTGACCAGCGCCACATTCGTCTTCGGCACGCCCGAGCCGGGCAGGAAGTCCAATGCCCAGGGATCATCGAACCGCGCGACTTCGGTCACCGTGAAGGGCCGCGCGCCGGTCGATTGCGCCGATTGCGACGGCGAGGCACTGCACGCCGCGACAGCGAGCAGCAGCGCAGATTGCATTAAGCGTAGCGTCATCGTGACTGTTCCACTTGCGTAACGGCGCACGGCCACCACCTTTTCCGTTTGCCCATGTCTTCCAGACCTCAAGGTGCGATACAATGAACCTTTCGTGCGAATGGAGGCACAGATCGACCGGCGGGAGGGTCCGCAAGTGAAGGCATTAGGGACGGCTAGCCGCCCCCGGACCAACGCTGCGCGGCCGAGCAGGCCCGAGGAAAGCGGGCTCCTCGATCGCGTCAGTGCGAAGGACGTGCACGCGTTCGAGGAGCTGTATCGGATTTACCAGCCGCGCCTGGCCCGGTTCCTGAACAACCTCGTCTCGCGCCCGCACGTAGTGGAAGAGGTGCTCGACGATACGATGATGGCGGTGTGGCAAACGGCAGGAAGCTTCCGCGGCGCGAGCAAGCCGTCGACGTGGATCTTCGCGATCGCCTATCGGAAGGCCTTGAAGGCGCGCGCCCGCTGGCCCGAGCCCGTCGCCGAGCCGGTCGTCGACACGCGCGTCAGCGAGGACCCGGCGCCCGATGACGGACTGCACCACCAGCACCTGCACGACGCGCTCCTCGGGGCGATGGAACGCCTGTCGCCGGACCATCGCGCGGTCGTCGACCTCACCTATTTCCACGGCCTCGGCTATCGCGAGATCGCCGAGATCATGGGCTGCCCGGTCGACACGGTGAAAACGCGCATGTTCCACGCCCGCCGGCGCCTGAAAGAGGCGCTGGGCGGCGGGCTGGACGATTGGCTGTAGCAATGGCTGTTCCCATTCGCCCCGACGACGATGCGCATGCCCAGGCCGAAGAGCTGCTGCCGTGGTATTCGACCGGCCAGCTCGACGACAAGGACCGCGCGCTGGTCGAGAAGCATCTCGCCAGCTGCGTGGCGTGCCAGCGCCAGCTGCGCTTCGATGAGAAGATGGTCGGCGAGTTCCAGTCGCTCAATCCGCAGGTCGAGAGCGGCTGGAGCCGGCTGCGCGGCCGCATCGCCGAGGATGACCGCCGAATCAGCCGCGTGCCGCCCGCGTTCAGCGGCGCATGGCGGCTTCTGCGCCAGCCTGCCGTCGCGACGCTGGCGGCGGCGCAGCTCGCCTTCGTCGTCATTGCCGGCGGCGTCTTCCTAACGCTGTCGCGGCCCAACTACGAGACGCTCGGAAGCGCTGTTCAGCCCGCCGCGGGCAACGTCATCGTCATCTTCCGCGCCGATGCGACCCAGAAGGACATCCTCGACGCGCTTCGTGCGAGCGGCGCCGCGCTGGTTGGCGGACCGACGTCGGCCGACGCCTATCTGCTGCGCGTTCCAGCGGAGCGGCGCGCCGCGGCGCTCGCCAGCCTCCAGGCTGATGACGATGTGCAGCTGGCCCAGCCGATCGACGAGGCAAGGCCGTGACTCGCTGGTGGGGGATTTTCGCGATCCTCTTCGCGGCGCTGGCGCTTTCTCCCGCCCCAGCAGCGCCGCCGCCGTCATGGGTCACCCAGGCCAACCGCCAGATCCTGGTCATGGTCCGCCACCCGCCCGAACATTTCCGGCCGAACGGCGCCTATGGCGGCGGCTATGGCGACGAGGCGGCGCGCAGCGCGCGCGAGCGGCTCGCCCGGCGCATCGCCGGCCGATATCAGCTCGCCTTGGTGGATGCCTGGCCGATGCCGATGATCGGCTACGACTGCTTCGTCATGGCAGTGCCCGATGGTCGCACCACGGCGCAGGCAATCGACCAGGTCTCGCACGACGCCGACGTCGCCTGGTCGCAGCCGGTCGGGACCTTCACCGGCCAGTCGGCATCCGCGCCGGCGAGCGACCCGTTGCTGCTCGCTGAGCCAGCCGTACGCGAATGGCATCTCACCGACCTGCACCGCATCGCGACCGGCCGCGGGGTCAAGGTCGCGGTGGTCGACAGCGGCGTCGACGACCGCCATCCCGACCTCGCCGGCCAGGTGGCGATCCGGCTCAACTTCGTTTCCGGCCGCCCGGACCGGGCCGAGGCTCATGGCACGAGCGTCGCCGGGATCATCGCCGCCAAGGCGGGCAACGGCGTCGGCATCGCCGGCGTCGCGCCGCACGCCCGGATCCTCGCGCTGCGCGCCTGCTGGCAAGGCGGCGCCGGGCTGGCCTCGACGTCCTGCGACAGCTTCAGCCTCGCGAAGGCGCTCTATTTCGCCATCTCCGAGAAATCGGACGTCATCAACCTCAGCCTCAGCGGGCCCGAGGATCGCTTACTTGCTGAGCTCCTGAAGGTCGCCGTTTCACGCGGCGCCACTGTCGTCACCGCATTCGACGCGCGGCGTCCGGGCGGCGGCTTCCCGGCCACCGTCCCG
>DATEIK010000124.1:0-13067 GCA_035279065.1 Sphingomicrobium sp.
CGTGCCGTAGGCGTATCCGAGGAGCTCGAGGTCGACAGCTCGACCGGCGAAGCCGCGCCTGGCGACATTTTCTTTCTGGCCAGCGACGGGATCACGCGCGTGGTCGAAGACGATGAACTGCTCGAGGAGCTGGCGAACGGCTCGCTCGAGGCGGCCGCCGACAAGCTCGTCGAACTGGTGCTGGCCCGGGGCGCGCCCGACAACCTTTCGATGGTCATCACGCGGGTTCGATAAGCGACTGAAATATTCATGTTGCATTCACGCTACAAATGTAGCACTCTCTACAAATGTAGCGCGGCGAGTCTGCCTGCGCCGAAGGGAATATCGAGACCATGTTGAGCAAGCTTCCACCCCGTGAACGCCAGATCGTCGACATCCTTTACGAGCGCGGCGCCCTCGCCGTTGCCGACATTTGCGAGGCGTTGCCCGACCAGCTGAGCGGCTCGGCGGTGCGCGCGATGCTGAAGCGGCTCGAGGACAAGGGCTTTGTCCAGCGCAGCGAATCGGAGCGCGGGTTTCTGTACAGCCCGGTCGTGTCCGACTCGGTCGCCAAGAAATCGGCGCTAAGCGAGATCGTCCGCGTCTTCTTCAACGGTTCGCCGGCAAGCGCCGCAAGCGCGCTGCTCGGCATGTCGGACCAGCTCAAGAAAGACGAGATTGACGAGATCGAACAGATGATCGCCAAGGCGCGGAAGGCTAAAGGGGGCCAGTAATGCCGGTGCTGATCGCCATTGCGCTGAAGTCGCTGCTGATTGCCGGCGTCGCGCTCGGCCTGCTTGCGCTGATGAAGCAGCGCTCGGCCGCGGAACGCTCGTGGGTCGCGCACATCGGCCTTCTCGCCCTGGTGATGCTCGCGCTTGCGCCGCTGGTGCTGCCGAGCTGGACGGTCGAGGCCCCTTCCCTGCTCGGCCAGGTGCCTGCAGCCCAGGTTGAAACCGCGGCATCGCTGGCTGCGCCGGCCAGCGCGAAGACCCCCGTGATCGAGACTCCGCGAGCCGTCGCGCCCGTAGCGCAAGCGCCGCGCGTGTCGCTGAGCGCGACCGCGGCGACGATGGCGCTCTACGCGGTGCCGGCCGCGATCCTTCTGTTCGTCACCCTGCTCGCCCTTGCCCGCCTGATCGCGCTGATGGCGCGCGCCGAAGTGCTGGTCGACGGCCACTGGCTGAGCGCGCTCGCTCGTGCCCAGCGGCGCATGGGGTTCAAGCACGGCACGGCCCTGCTCACCAGCAACGAGCTGTCGTCGCCGATCAGCTGGGGCGTCATTCGTCCGGTGATCCTGCTCAACAATCGCGCGGTCGAAGCATCCAGCGAGGCCGAGGCGATCATCGCGCATGAGCTGGCGCACGTCGCGCGGCTCGATTGGGCCAAGCTGCTGCTCGGCCGGGTCGCGACGGCGCTGTTCTGGTTTAATCCTCTCGTGTGGATGCTCGCGCGCGAAGCGCACCAGCTGCGTGAGGAAACAGCGGACGACGCGGTGCTCGCTGCGGACATCGCCGACACCGATTATGCGCAATTGCTCGTCGGCGTCGCGCGCCACGAATGCCCCGGACTACTGCTCGGCGCGCACGGTGTCGCGCCGTCCAAGAGCTCCCTTGCCCGCCGCGTCGCTCGCGTCCTCGACGGCAAGTCGGTGCGCGGCCCCGTCGCGCGCTCCTTCGCCGCCGGCGTGCTGGTGGGCGCGGTGATGATCGCCGCGCCGCTCGCCGCGCTGACGCTGGCGCCCGGCGGCTCCAAGGCTGCCAGCGAGGCCGCGCCGGCGAAATCGGGCAAGTCTTCCAGGCTCGCGCCATATTACGCGCCGGCCGCCGTCCCCGCCGACCTGCCGCACATCATCGCGAGCGGTGTTTCGACCTCCGTCGCCGCCGCCGTGGCCGCAGCCGCTCCGCGGCAGCAGATGACGGCGCAGCAGGCGCGCATGGAGGCCGTCGCAAATGCCGTTGCCGCCGCCAACGGCGCCACCAGGACCGCTCTCGTCCAGGCCAGCCAGGCGGCCGACCATGCACGCGCGGTGGCTCGGGTCTATGCGCCGAGCGACAGCGAAATCGACGACATCATCCAGATGAAGCAGATCGGCGTCACGCCGCAGTATGTGAGCGAGATGCGGGCCGTTTCGCCGCGGCTGGCGCGTCTCGAGCCGTCCGAGTTCGCCGGCATGAAGGCGGTCGGCGTCACGGCCGAGTTCGCGCGGTCGCTTGCCGCTGCGGGCTTCCAGAACATCGACGAGGATGAGTTGACCGAGGCGCGCGCGGTTGGCGTCACCGGCGATTACGTCCGCGCGCTGAGGTCCGCGGGCGTGGTCGCCGATATCGACGACTTTGTGCAACTGCGCGCCGTCGGTGTGAAGCCCGAGTACGTCCAGTCGCTTCGCCGCCAGGGCTATGTCGTGCGCAGCGCAGACAAGCTGGTGGAGATGTGGGCGGTCGGAATCAAGCCGGGCGACCTGCCGATGGCGCCACCGAGGCCGCCGCGGCCACCCAGGGTACCTGCTGATCCGGACCCGAACCCGAACCCCGATCCGGACGACGACGGCGGCTAACCTCCGCTCTCGCTTCCGACTGACCTTCACTGACCGATTTTGAAGCGCCCGGTACGGGCGAACGGGCGGACTTTGCCCGAACGACTTGAACGAGGAGACCGAACATGAACCGTTGCGTCACCTTTCTCTTTGCATTGTGCTGCGCCGCCGTTTCGGTGTCGTCGGCCTGCTTTGCCCAGCCTTCGGACTGGATTCATTTCTCGCTGACCCCGTCGCGCGATGCGAGCGACATCCGCGCCGACTTTCGCGACGACAGCAGGGGGCACGACAGTAACTGGTCGAGCTCCTTTCGCACCTCGGAACTCGCCGGGCTCGACCTTGCCGGGTTTCGTGCTGCCGGAAGCCGGCCGCTTCGCTTTGCCCTAGTGCGCGACGCGGGGCGGCTCGATTGCGCCGGGCACGGCGGCGAATCCTACGCTGCGGGCAATTGCTCGATCACGTCGAACCCCGCGTTTCTGCAGCTGCTCGACGCCCGCGGGATCGGCCGACCGACCCGCGACCAGGCGTTCGGCCTGATCTCACTCGACGTCCGCCGCGAGCTGATCGATGCGCTTGCCGCGTCGCGCTATCCGACACCGACCATCGATAGCCTGATCGAGATGACGGCGGTGGGCGTGAACGGGCGCTATATCGCCGACCTCGCGCGCATGGGTTACCGGCCCAGCAGCCTGCACAATCTCGTCGAATTCCGCGCGATGGATATCACGCCGGAATGGATCGGCGGCTTCGTGCGCCTGGGCTATGCGAACATTCCGGCCGACGAGCTCGTGCAGCTCAAGGCGCTCGACATCGACGCGGCTTATGTCGCCGGCTTCGACCGTCTTGGATACGGCCATGTTCCGGCCGATGACCTGGTCCAGCTCAAGGCGCTCGACGTCACGCCCGACTATGTCGCGGGGTTCCAGCGCGTCGGTTATCGTCATCTCCCAGTGGACGAGCTGGTGCAGCTCAAGGCGCTCGATATCACGCCCGAATTTGCCCAATGGGCGCTGGGACAGCGCAGCCAGCTTCCGCCGATCAGCGAACTGGTGCAAATGAAGATCTTCGACCACCGGAGGTAGCAGTCGCTCGAGGCCGCGCGTCTGGCCAAGGCGCACTGTTTTAACTATGCGATACACCTGATGGCCGACCAGGGCGCCAAGGCCGATCTGCTATGGACCAGCGACCTCATGCTGGGACTGCTCGGGCCGGTGCGCCTGGTCAGTTCGGCGGGCGATGACGTCACTCCCAAAGCGCGCAAGACGCGAGCGTTGTTGGCCCTGATCGCGCTGTCGCGGACGCCTATTTCGCGCAGCCGGCTAAGCGACCTGCTGTGGGGCGATCGCGGCGAAGACCAGGCGAAAGCGAGCCTTCGCCAGGCGCTCTACGAGCTGCGCTCGCTGGCCTCCGCCGGATACATGGTCGCGGACCGGCAGGCGATCGGCGGCGGCGGCAAGAAGCTGCCGACTGATCTCAGCCATCTCCAGCGTCTGGTCGACGAGAACAACGCCAGTGAGCTGGCGGACGCGCTCGACGATGTTGAGTGCCCTCCTCTCGCCGGTCTCGACGACGTCACGCCGGAGCTCGACGAGTGGCTGCGCGACGAACGCGCGCGGATTTGCAGCACGCTGGTAAATGGCGCTCTTGGCGTCGCCGAGCGCAGCCTTCAGGTCGGCGATATCGCATCGGCTCGGCGCATCGCCGACCAGCTCGAGCGGCTCGATCCGCTCGACGAACGCGTGGCCCAGCTCGGTATCGTCGCCGACATCGCGGGCGGCGACCGCGCCGCGGCGATGCGCCGGCACGGGCGGCTGTCGGGGCGGCTCGACCAGGAGCTGGGGATTCGCCCCGCCTCCGAAACCGAAGCGCTGCTCGACAAGGCCAGGACCGCGCCGGCCCTCCCGCCCCCAGCGGTGCGGGCGAAGAAAGAGGCGACAGGTGGGCGACGGCGCTTCCTGCCGCTGCTGATCCTTGTCGCGGTGCTCGCGGCGGCAGCAGCCATCTTCGCCTTCATGCGGACCGGTCCGATCGCGGCGACGCCGACCGTCGCCGTGCTTCCGTTCGACGACCTCGGCCAGCGCAACGAGGATTATTTCGCCTCGGGAGTGTCCGACGAAATCCTCAACCTTCTCGGCCGGCAGGGACGGATCAAGGTGCTCGGCCGCGCGTCAGCCGCGCAACTCGGCGGCCCGACCGACGCGCTGGCGACGGCGCGCAAACTCGGCGTCACCTACCTTCTCGATGGCAGTGTGCGCACCGCCGACAGCCGTGTCCTGGTGATCGCGCGGCTGACGCGCGTGTCGGACGGGTCGCAGGTGTGGTCGGAACGCTACGAGCGCCGCGTCGGCGACATTTTCGCGGTGCAGGGAGATATCGCGAGCGCGGTCGCGTCGCGCGTCGCCCAATCGTTCGCGGGCATCCGGCCGCAGGAAACCTCGCCCGATGTCTATGATCGCTATCTCGCGGCACGCCAGCTGATCCGCGAACGGCGCGAGCCGACGCTCGAGGAAGCGGACCGCCTGCTGCGCGAGGCGATCGCCCGCGATCCGCGCTACGCCCCCGCTTACGCCGAGCTCGCCGAGCTCATCATGCTCGAATCCGATCATCCGACGTCCTACGGCTCGATCCCCTACGCACGGGCCCGGGCGATGGCCGAGCCGTTCGCGCGCAAGGCGGTTGAGCTCGACCCCAACCTCGGCGACGGTTACGCGGCGCTCGGCTTCCTTTCGCTGAACCTTGATGCCACGGCCGAGCCGTATTTGCGCAAGGCCGTGCAGCTCAGCCCGCAGCGGCCGGAATTCCACCGCTGGCACGGCCAGACGCTGGCCGCGCTCGGGCGCTACGACGATTCGATCGCCGAGTTCAAACGCGCGGTCGAGATCGATCCCCTTTGGGGACTCAATTACGATCATCTGATCGGCGCGCTTTTCCTCGTTGGCCGAGAAGCCGAAGCCCGCGGGTACGTTCAGCGCTTCTTCGATCTCAGCACCGACCAGCGCGCCAAGCTGCTCCTGCTTCAGTCGCTCCAGAAGATCGAGCAGAATATCGCCGGGACGCTGAAGACGACGACAGTCCTCCAGCACGCTTATCCGGAAGAGCGGCAGATGCGGCTCAATCTCGCATCGGCGCTCTCCCTCCTCGGCGACAATCGCGGCGCGGCGAAGCTCGTCGGCTATGACCGGGTCGGAACCGCCGCGCTCACCAGCAACTGGACGGCGCTCGCAGCCGCGGTCGAGGCCATGGGCGCGGATTATTGGGACCAGTACGACTTCTGGAATGTGGCGGGGCTTCTCATTGACAGCGGCCATGCCGCGACCCTCGTCAAGCTGTACGACGAGGCGCAGCCATTGATTGCCTCGGGACGGCTGTCACCGGACAATGTCGCACAACCGGAAGCCATCGCAGCACTGCGAAGTGCCGGGCGCCGTGCGGACGCCGATCGCCTGCTGGCGCAGTATCGCCAGAAGAAAGATCGCTTCCCGAACCGTGGCCTGCTCGGCGACGAAAAGCAGTTCGCGGAAGGCGTGATCGCCGCCCTCACCGGTGACCGCGAGACGGCGATCCGCGTGCTCGACCGATGGTCGAGGCAGAGGCCCTTCCGGATGGCGCCCATCCCCGCCATGGCGCTTCGTCACGATCCCGTCTTCGGCTGGCTTTCGAGCGATCCGCGCTTCCCCGTTATCGAGGACCGGATCCGCCTCGCGATCAATGCCGAGCGGCGGAAGGCCGGCCTCGCGCCGATCAGCCGGGAATCGTGGATAGGCGACCCAAAAACACTTTTGACGAAAAATTGACGCTGCCTCCGCAGCTGCGCTGACGGCGCGCGCCTAACCCGCCGCTGTCATCAACAGTCGCGGAGTTAGCGTTCATGTCTGCGTTTCCGAAAATTCTCCTCGCCACCGTCTGCGTCGCGGCGCTCGCCTCGGCCCCGGCCTTCGCCCAGGCTCCCGGCGCGGGGGAAATCCCGCAGGCGACGCCCACCCAGGGCGGCCGGACGACGGTCTATGACACGGGTTTCTTCGCCCAATATGCCCCGCGCACGGCGCTCGATATCGTTCAACGCATCCCCGGCTTCACGCTCGACCTTGGTAACAACCAGGCCGCGACCGGCGTTGACGTCCGCGGTTTCGCCGGAACCGCCGGCAATGTGGTGATCAACGGCGCCCGGCCGAGCTCCAAGTCGGAGACCCTGGAAACGCTGCTCGCGCGCATCCCGGCGAGCCGCGTCAAGAAGGTCGAGGTGGGCCCGGGCGACCTCTATGGCGCGGACTATTCGAGCAAGACTCAGGTCGCGAACCTTTACCTGTCGGCCGACCGCGGGATCGCGGGCAATGCGACCGTGAGTGCGGTTCGTCATTGGTTCGGCAAGGTCGTCCCGAGCGGCAGCGCGTCAGTGCTGCTCAGCCGTGGTCCATCGACTTTCAACCTCTCCGGCGATCTCGGCCGCACCGATTATTTCGAGGAAGGCTACGACCGCGTCACCGATTACGCGACCGGCGACCTCATCGAATTCCGGGACAAGTTCAACAGCATCCATCCGCACGATCCGTACGTCTCGGGCAGCTGGGCGCTGGAGAAGGGCGACGCCAACTCGGCGCACGTCAACGCGCGTTACGCGCCGAGCACCTTCTACCTTCGTCAGGACAATCACGTGACGCCGACGGGGGATGCCGAGCGCGACGACAATCTCGTCGAGGATTACAAGACCAAGGTCTCCGAGCTCGGCGGCGACGTGACGCGGCCGCTGGCCGGCGGCGCGCTCAAGCTGCTCGCGCTCGCCAACCGCCAGCACAAGACCACCCGCGACACCTATCTTTTCAGGGGCGTTGGCGGGGCACCCGTCCTCGGCGGCTCGGAGCAGCTCACCACGTCGCAGCGCAACGAATCGATCGGGCGGCTCAGCTGGTCGCGGCAGGACCTGTTCGGCTTCCGCTTCGAGGCCGGCGGCGAGGTCGCGCTTAACACGCTCGACTACAATCTCGGCCTTTTCGACCTCAACGCGGATGGCAGCCGCACAAAAAAGGACCTGCCGATCGAGAATGCGACCGTGCGCGAGGTACGCGGGGAGGTTTACATCAACGCCGGCCGCCCGCTGACCAAGACGTTGCGGATGGACGCGGCTCTCAACTACGAGATGTCGAAGCTCAAGGTCCGCGGCGACGGGCTCGCCGATCGTTCATTGAAATTCCTGAAGCCGAGCCTCACGCTGGACTGGCAGCCGGGCGGCGGATGGCATGCGCAGGCAATCCTTCGTCGTACCGTCGCGCAGCTCGACTTCTTCGATTTCGTGAGCTCCGCCGAGCTCTCGGTCGGCCGCGTCAATGGCGGCAATGCCAACCTCCAGCCACAGCGTACCTGGGAAGGCCGCCTGCTGGTCGAGCATCCGATCCTGAGCGAGGGCAAGGTTCGGCTCGAGCTTGGCTACGACCTCGTCAGCATGCTCCAGGACCGCATCCTCATCTTTGACGAGAACAACAAGCCGTTCGACGCGCCGGGCAACCTCGGCACGGGGCGCCGCCAATATGTCGACCTTTCGATCGACACGCCGCTCGACCGCCTGTGGAAGGGACTGCGCGCCCGGGTCCACGGCCAGGTTCAGCGCATGCGGGTCGAAGACCCGATTTCGCACCGGCCGCGCGACTTCAGCGGCTTCTATCCGCGTTGGCAATGGGACGCCGACATCCGCCGCGACGCGGGCCAGTTCGCCTATGGGGTCACGATCTCCGATCGTCGCCGGATCACCTTCTTCCGGACGGACGAGTTCGACATCAACTTCAACACCGGGATCTATGCGAGCGCATTCGCCGAATACCGGCCTTCGTCCCGCAGCACCGTCACCCTCAATTTTGAGGATATCTCGGACACCGGCGGGGACCGCGACCGGCTGATCTTCGACCCCAACCGCCTGCAGCCCGCGCCGGCCTTCGAGGATTATCGGCATCGCAACAGCCACGTGCGCATCGGCCTGACGTTCAAGCAGAGCTTCGGCGGCGGTGGCGGAGAGCCTTCCTCGGCCGGCCATTAGTCCCTTCACCCCTTTGCAGGACAAACCGAGGGGTCCGTCGAACCGTCCGCCGATCCGTCGAACGCCAATGGCTGCGCTCAGCGCCGCCGCGTAGCGCTCGAGCCAGGTGCCACCCCAGGGGACCGCAATGTTCAAGCTCTTGCTTCGCGCCACGGCTGCGGCCGCGGCGCTCGTCACTGCCGATTCCGCGCTCGCGCAGGCTGCCTCGGCGCCGGTCCCCGCCCCTCAGCCGGCGCCGAGCTCGCAAGGCCAGCGCACGACGACCTATGATGCGGCGTTCTTCACGCAGTTCGCGCCGCGGACTGCGCTCGACATCGCCCAGCGCGTTCCCGGTTTCACGCTCGACCTCGGCAATTCGCAGGGAGCGAACGGCCAGGATGTGCGCGGCTTCGCAGGGACTGCCGGCAACGTCGTGTTCAACGGCGCGCGGCCGAGCACCAAGGCCGAAACGCTGGACGTCACGCTCTCGCGTATTCCCGCGCAGCGTGTCATCCGCGTCGAAGTCGGGCCCGGCGACCTCTACGGTTCGGATTACGCGGGCAAGAGCCAGGTGCTGAACGTCATCCTGTCCCAGGAAGCGGGCATCGACGCCAATATAACCGCGGCGGCCAAGCGCTGGTCCACCGGATACGTCAACACCGACATCCAGGGGTCGGCGCTCATCCGCCGCGGACCGTCCACGATCAACCTCTCCGCCGGGACCGGGCGCAACCGTCAGCTCGAGGAAGGCACCGACGACCTGACCAATGTCGCTACGGGCCAGCTGGTCGAGCACCGGCGCAAGCACAACAGTTATTTCAACAAGGACCCGTTCATCGCGGGGAGCTGGGCGCTCGAGCGCGGCTCGGACAATGCCATCCGCGTGAACGGGCGGTGGCAGCCGAGCAGCTTTGATCTGTTCCAGAGCAATCGCGTGACGCCTACCGGCGCGCCGGTCCACGACGACAACCTCATCCAGCGATATCGCGATCCGGTGATCGAGCTCGGCGGCGACGTCACGCGCCCCCTCGCCGGCGGCGCCATCAAGTTCGTCGCGCTCGCGACGCGCCGCAAGCGCCATGACTTCGACAATTACATCCAGCATCGCGGGCTGCTCGACGAAGACCAAACGGTCAACGGCGGAAACGAGCAGACCGTCCGCGCGCGGCGCAACGAGACGATCGGCCGCTTGAGCTGGACCCGCTCCAACCTGCTCGGCGTCTCGTTCGAGGCCGGGGCCGAGGCGGCCTACAACACGCTCGACGACAAGGTCGACCTGTTCGAAATCGACGAGCACGGCGAAAAGGTCAGGGTCGACCTGCCCATCGCCAACGCCCGCGTCGCCGAGAAGCGCGGCGAGATTTACGTCAATGTCGGGAAGACTCTGTCGCCAACCCTTCGCCTCGATGGCGGGATCAATTACGAATTCTCGAACCTCAAGGTCACCGGCGACGCCGAGGCCGACCGGACGCTCAAATTCCTCAAGCCCAATCTCACGCTCGACTGGAAGCCCGGCGCCGACTGGCACAGCCAGTTCTCGATCCGCCGCACGGTCGCGCAGCTCAATTTCTACGACTTCATCAGCGTCGGCGACTTGTCGGCGCGGCGTGTGACCGGGAGCAATGCCGATCTCGAGCCCCAGCGAGCCTGGGAATTGCGAGCGACGGTCGAGCATCCGCTGCTCGGCGATGGCCTGGTCAAGCTCGACGTCGGAACGGACCTCATCAGCATGGTCCAGGACCAGATCCTGATCGTCGACGACAAGGGCAATGTGTTCAGCGGCCCCGGCAATCTTGGCAACGGCACGCGCAAGTTCGCGAGCCTGACGCTGGACGCGCCGCTGGGGCAATTGTGGAGCGGGCTTCGCGCCAAGTTCACCGGCACGGTCCAGCGCAGCCGCGTGGACGACCCGATCAGCGGCGAGCCGCGCAGCTTCAGCGGCTTCTTCCCCGACTGGCAGTGGGACCTGAATGTCCGCCGCGACGCCGGGCCGGCGTCATACGGCTTCGAGCTCAGCGACAACGAGCGCAACACCTTTTATCGCACCGACGAGTTCGACACGAACTTCAACCGCGCCGCCTACATGACCGCGTTCCTCGAATATCGCCCGTCGGCAAGGACCGCGATCCGGCTCGACGTCGACAATGCGCTGAGCACGCATGCTGCCCGGCAGCGCCTGCTGTTCCGGCCGAACCGCGCCGATCCGAAGCTGGTCTTCGACGAGTTCCGCGACCGCAATCGCCACCGCGCCTTCCAGATCACCTTCAAGCAGAGCTTCGGCGGGGGCTCGACCAGGGTCGCGTCGAAATAGCCCGCGGGGTGGCGAAGCGAAGGCGCCGCCGCTAAGGAGCGCCCAACTTCACGCAACGCGGGGCAATTGACAGTGGGCGAGCCTGCCATCCTTCCGTTCGACTGGGCGGATCCGTTCGATCTCAACCATCAGCTCAATGACGAGGAGCGCCTCGTCCGCGACACGGCCGAGGGCTATGCGCAGGAAAAGCTGCAGCCGCGGGTGACCAGCGCTTATCTCGACGAGAATTTCGACCGCGGCATCCTGAGCGAGATGGGCGAGCTCGGGCTTCTCGGCGCGACCATCCCGCACGAATATGGCGGCGCCGGCCTGGGCTATGTCAGCTATGGCCTCATTGCCCGCGCGGTCGAGGCGGTCGATAGCGGGTACCGTTCGGCGATGTCCGTCCAGTCGAGCCTCGTGATGTATCCGATCTTTGCTTACGGTACCGAGGAGCAGCGCAAGAAATACCTGCCCAAGCTCGCGACCGGCGAATGGGTCGGTTGCTTCGGCCTGACCGAGCCCGATGCCGGCTCCGATCCCGGCGGCATGCGCACGCGGGCGCAAAAGGTGCAGGGCGGCTACGTCCTATCCGGCACCAAGATGTGGATCACCAACTCCCCCATCGCCGACGTGTTCGTGGTCTGGGCCAAGTCCGACGCCCATGACGGCAAGATCCGCGGCTTCGTCCTCGACAAGGGCGCCAAGGGCCTGTCGGCGCCCAAGATCAAGGAGAAGCTCAGCCTGCGCGCGTCGATCACCGGCGAAGTGGTGATGGACGGCGTCGAGGTCGGCGAAGATGCGCTCCTGCCCAACGTCGAAGGCCTCAAGGGCCCGTTCGGATGCCTCAACCGGGCGCGCTATGGGATCGCCTGGGGCTCGATGGGCGCGGCCGAGGCCTGCTATCGCGCCGCGCGCCAGTACACGCTCGACCGCAAGCAGTTCGGGCGGCCCCTCGCCTCCAATCAGCTCGTCCAGCTGAAGCTCGCCAACATGGCGACCGAGATCACGCTGGGTTTGCAGGCGGCGCTGCGCGTGGGGCGCCGGCTCGAAGCCGGCGAGCTGGTCCCCGAGACGATCAGCCTCATCAAGCGCAACAATTGCGGCAAGGCGCTGGAGATTGCGCGCATCGCCCGCGACATGCACGGCGGCAACGGCATCTCCGCCGAATTCCAGGTCATGCGCCACGCCGCCAACCTCGAGACGGTCAACACCTACGAAGGCACGCACGACGTCCACGCGCTGATCATGGGCCGCGCGATCACCGGGCTCAGCGCCTTCTAATCCCTTCCGTCACCCCCGCGAAAGCGGGGGGTCCCGATTGTCTTTTCTTCCACCCACTCAAGGCAGCGGGATTCCCGCTTTCGCGGGAATGACGAGTTCCGTATGCTCGCCGCCGTAGACTTGGGGGCTAGTGAAATGATCAGTTGGATCGTGTTGGGCGTTGTCGTCCTGCTGCTGTTGGCGGCGATCGGGCTTTACAACCGCCTCGTCCGCCTGCGGGCGCTGGTGAAGGAGGGTTTCAGCGGCATCACCGTGCAACTGCGGCGCCGCGCCGACCTCATCCCCAACCTGGTCGAGACCGTCCAGGGCTATGCGACCCACGAGCGCGAAGTGTTCGAGCAGGTCACCAAGGCGCGTGCTGCAAGCGTCAGTGCCGGCGGCGTCGAAGCCACCGCCCAGGCCGACGCGCAGATGACTGGCCTGCTCGGACGGCTGTTTGCGGTCGCGGAAGCTTATCCCGACCTCAAGGCGAACCAGAACTTCCTCCAGCTGCAGGACCAGCTGGCGAACATTGAAGGCGAGCTCCAGGGCGCGCGGCGCTATTACAACGCGACTGTCCGCGACCTGAATTCGAGCGTCCAGAGCTTCCCCGCGGTGCTGGTCGCGGGGCCCCTCGGCTTCCGCGAGGAGCCGTTTTACGCGGACGAGGACCAGAGCATCCAGACCGCGCCCAAGGTGTCGTTCGCCCAGCCCGCGGCCTGAGCATGTTCCGTCCGCTCGGCGCCCTCTCCGCGCTGCTATTGTTCGTCGCGACGTCGGCGCAAGCCGACGAGCGCATCCATCGCTTCCTCAGCGACGTCCAGATGCAGAAGGACAGCTCGCTCGAGGTCACCGAGACGATCGACGTCGAGGTCGAGAATGTCGCGATCACGCACGGCATTTTCCGCGATTTCCCGACGCGCTACCGGCGCCCCGACGGCGGGGCGATGCGCGTCGGCTTCACCTTCGAAGGCGCGACGCTCGACGGAATGCCG
>DATEIK010000125.1:0-2604 GCA_035279065.1 Sphingomicrobium sp.
CATCCACAACGCCTGGTATGCCGAGGACGACATGATCCCGCTCCACGGCAAGCTCGGCCGCTCCGAAGGCTGCTTCGCGATGAGCCGCGAGAACCAGTACAAGGTGATGCGCAAGCTCGCCGGCGGCCGCATGATCTACGCGGACAAGCTGGCGTAGCACCGAGCGCAGCGACGCCGACGCGAAGCGTCGCCGGAGCACAGTGCGAAGAGATGCGAAGCCGCGGCCGGCCTGCGGTCGAACAACTAAATTGTGAAGACCGACAGGGCCGACGTCACGCGATTCATTCGCGTGACGGCTCAAACCTCAGCGCGTCGCGACCTGGCCCGCAGGCTTGGGCTTGGGCTTCTGCCCCGCCACCTGCTCGGCCGGCTTCTTCGGCGGCACCAGGCTCGCGCCGCCGTCCTTCATGTTGAGCGCGGTCAGCGCTTTCCCATCGCGGCCGTAAAGGTCCTTGTAGTCGACGATCGAGCCGTCGAGCAGCGCGGCCGAGCTGAAATAGACGATGTAGACCGGCACCGGCTTCACGAAATTCGCCTGCACCGTCTTCTTGCTCGCCAGCGCCGCCTGGATCTTGTCCGGCGTCCATTCGCCGCCGTCGTCGCCGAGCAGCTCGGTCGCGAGATCGACGATATGCTGGGTCCGCACGCAGCCGTGGCTGAGCGCGCGCGTCGCGTCGTTGAAGCGGCTGCGCGCATTGGTGTCGTGGAGGTAGATGGCCTTCGAGTTCGGCATCACGAACTTGAGCTGGCCGAGCGCATTGGTCGGCCCCGGCGGCTGGCGCCAGCGCTGGATCTTGCCGTCCTCGCCCTTCACCGGGACGAAGCCTTTCTTGCCCGCGGCTTCCTTCTCGATGCTCTTGGGCACTTCCCACCAGGGATTGAGGATCACGCCGACCGCGGTCGCATTGAGCTGCGGGGTCGGAGTCGAGAGCTTGCCGGCGATGGCTCGCTGCTTCCAGCGATTGACGCCGTTCTCGACCAGCGTCGCGTGGAATCCGGGCACGTTGACGATGATATACTTGTCGCCGAGCTCTTTCGGCAGCCAGCGCCAGCGGTCCATGTTGAGCCGGATGTGGTTGAGCTTGGTGACCTGGGTCGGCGGGGTCTTGGCCAGCGCCGCCTTGAGCGCCGCATATTGCGGATGCGTCGGAAGCAGGCTGTCGAGCGCGTCGCGCACCTGGTGCGTCGCCAAGGCGCTGCGCAGCAGCGCATCCTGGCGCGCCTCGTCGAGGTCCTTGTCGACCACGAACCAGTCGGTCCGCTGCGAGCGCCTGACGTGGCCGAAGGCAAGGTCGTTGGACAGGCGGTTGAAATGGTCGGTCGCGACCTGCGACAGCAGCGCCGGATCGCCCGAGCGCAGAGCGGCCGTCAAACTGTCGGGATCGTAATCGGCCGGATTCAGGCCCTCGGCGCCGATTTCCTCGATGTAAGCCAGCAGCTGCTGCGCGTTGGCGACGTCCCAGATCGCCGGCGGCAGAGGAGGAGGCGTTGGAATCGCCGAGGGCGTGCTGACGATCTCCGGCGCGAAGTCCGGGTTGCCGGGCACCGGCGAATCGGGACGCGACGCGGCGGGGCCGGTGGGCCTGGGCGCCGGATTCGCTGCGGGTCGGACTGGCGGCGCGACGAGTGAACGCGGCGCCGGCGGCTGCAAAGTGGCTTGCCCGAAGGCCGGCATGGCGGCCGCCGCAAACATCGTCGTCGCCATTAGCCAGGAAGTCGCCCGAGTGCCGTTCGGCACCTTCAACCTGTTCATTTTAAACGAATACCCCAAGAGTCTCGCGATATTACACCTGATGCGAACCGCTCGCCAGTCGCGCGGGCGCAACAGTCGGCCAAGTTCGTCATTGGCTTATGCTCGCAAACCAATCCTTAAGCGGGGCTGGCTAAGGTCGCGTTAGCCAAGTGGGAGCTTTGAGGACGTGGCGTCCGGTTATTTTCTCGACGGCGGGATGATCCCGCGCAGCGAAAAGCGCTCGATCGACGAGCGCACCGAGGTTCGGCATCCGTCTATATCGAGCACTGCGGTGCTCGAGTTCCGCGGCCGCAAGCACGTCGTCCGCTTGATCAACGTCTCGTCCTCGGGCGCGATGCTGGTCTTCCCCCACGTCCCCAACATCGGCGAAAAACTGCCGCTGCAGCTGCTTGACCAGGGCCTCGTCGCCGCGCAGGTGCGCTGGGTCAAGGACGGTCGCATCGGCCTGTCCTTCGCCGCTCCGCTGGAGTAATCGGCGGATGGAGATGAGTTTCGTGACGATCAAGGCCCGCATTGCGGAGGACGAGCGCGACCGCCGGCGCTTCTCGCGCCATTCGGTCGAGCTCGAGGCGAAGGTCCGCGAGCTGGGCGCCGAGGGCGTCGAGGCCCGGGTCCTCAACATCTCCGAAGTCGGGTTCATGGCGGTGGCCGAGGGCCAGTTCGAAGTCGGCTCAAGGGTCTGGCTTATTCTTCCCGGCCGTGACCGCGCCAACGCCGTGATCAAGTGGACTGCCGGCGACAAGCTCGGGGCCGAGTTCGCTGAGCCGATCTCGCTCGAGGGGCTGAAGCGCCACGCTTAGCTCGGCTGGCCCTGCGCCAGCCTCGCCTCACCTTGGGACACCTGCTGTTGC
>DATEIK010000126.1:0-2375 GCA_035279065.1 Sphingomicrobium sp.
AGGCCCGCTGAATACACGCCCTCGGTGTTCAAAGCCAAACGAGGCCGGGCGAGGGAGCGATCCGTCGCAGCGATAATGACGCTCTGCCGCGAATGGCGGACTGCGCTTAGCGCGCAATGGTCGTTGGCCGTGATCCACCGCTGCGATGCTAAAATTGGCTCTTCGAAAACGTGGGGCGATGCGAACCCTCGCCGGTGTTGGAGTCCTTGCCCCCGGCGTACTTGGCGTTTGCGGCGCGACCGCGGAGGTGGCTGGGGAAGAGCTCGAGTCCGACACCGGAATCGCTGTAGGGGCTGACCTGGGCTATGAGTGGTGGGCGGGCGGAGACTGGGGCCTAGAGCACCGATCAAGTTAATTTCTGTGTAAAATCGATCTCTTACGACAGGGGATCGACACAGCCCCCCGCAACGTGATCTCGTGCGGCGATGAGGTTGACCTAATGGAACGCTGGATGCCGCCGGTCGCACTGTCGCCGCAAGAGACGATGCTCATGAAGCGGCTGACTCGGGTTCGAAAGCTCTTCGGGTTTCTTCGCGAGCACCGCCACGAGCTTTTCAACGACAGCTTCCAGGCGCAGCTGGAAGCGATGTACCGAGACACGGGCGCCGGTGAAGTGCCGCACCCGCCGGCTCTGCTGTGCATGGTGACGCTGCTCCAGGGCTACGTGGGCGCTTCCGACGCAGAAGCCGTCGAGCTGTCGCTGGTCGACTTGCGCTGGCAGATGGTACTGGGCTGCTTGGGGGCAACGACGCCGCCGTTCTCGCAGGGTGCGCTTCAAACATTTCGCGAGCGGATGATCGCGCACGAGATGGACCGCGCACTCCTCGACCGGACGGTGGAGTTGGTTCGCGCCGGCGCACTTTCAGAGGGGGACGCCCGTGCAGTTACAAGGGCGCTTCGCGTGGCGATCGATAGCCGCCCTTTAGCGGGAGCCGGGAAGGTTGAGGACACGCTCAATCTTCTCGGCCATGCTGCCCGGTGCATCGTGCGAGCCGTGTCAAAGCTCACCCGAAGGTCGCCCGAAGAGGTCTGCCGGAAAGCCGGCATTCCGCTTCTTCTCGCACCCAGCATCAAGGCCGGCGTCGATATCGATTGGAGCGATCCGAAGCAGAAAGCGAGCGCCATCGAGCTGGTCGAGCGCCAGGTGTCCTCGTTGCAGAGTTGGGTCGAGCACCAGCTCGATCAGGCCTTGAAGGAGCCGATTAGCCCATATGTCGAGGCCATCACCCAGGTCCGAAGCCAAGACCTCGAGCCCTCGGCGGATGGCCGACTCCGGATCCGGCAAGGCGTCGCGCGCGATCGGCGCATCTCGGTAACAGACGCCGAGATGCGGCATGGGCGCAAGAGCAAGTCCAAGCGCTTCGATGGCTACAAGGAACACATCGCGCGCGATCTCGACTTCCCCGCAATCGTTGCCTGTGCCGTGACGCCAGCGAACAGACCCGAGGAAGAAGGGGCCCGGCCGATCGGCGATGATATTCAAGGACAAGGGCTGCGGCTGGTCGAATTGCATATCGATCGCGCCTACGTGAACAGCCCCGTCGTGGATGAAGTCGTCGCCGCGGGAGGAAGCGTCTTTGCCAAGCCGTGGGGCCAGCCGACACAGCGACCTGGCCTATTCAGCAAGGACCACTTCAAGATCGATCTGCGAAGCAACCTGATCACCTGTCCCGCCGGAGAAGCTGAACCCTTCACCCCAGGCGAGACCGTCGAGTTTGATCCCAAGGCATGTGGTGCTTGCCCCCTACGCGCCAACTGCACGCAATCCGCCTCGGGTCGAGGTCGAACCGTCTCGATTGCCGATGACGAGTCGCGCCAGAGAAAATTCCGCGCTCTCCAGCGAAGTCCAGCAGGTCGCGCCCAGCTTCGACAGCGTGTCGCCGTCGAGCACGCCCTTGCCCATGTTGCCGCGCGCAAGGGCAATCGGGCTCGCTATCTCGGAACCCGCAAGAACCTGTTCGACTTGCGTCGCGCCGCGGCGATCCAGAACCTCGAAAGCGTTCACCGCATCATGCTCGACGCTGCCTAACCCATGAGAACAACTATTCTCGCAACCTGTTCGGTGCTCTAGGAGCGTCGTGCGCCCCAACTGGTTTTTTGCGTTCCCCATAGACGGCGCGTTCGTGCGCGACTTGCCCGCGCCCCCGGCCGCGCTGCGGCTCTTCCACCCCGAGGACGTGCACCTCACGCTGACCTTCCTCGGCGGTTGTGGCGAGGAGCGGGCCCTCGCCGCGCTCGCCGCGCTGGACGCGGCGCTCGCCGCCGAGCCGCTGGCGTCGATCGAGGTCACGCTCGGTGAGGTGGTGCCGATGGGCTCCCGGCGTCGCTACACCGCGCTCTCGGCGCTGCTCGAGCGCGGCCGTCCCGAGGCAACG
>DATEIK010000127.1:0-15287 GCA_035279065.1 Sphingomicrobium sp.
AAATAGTTGATGACGTAGATCAGGATCACGATGCCGATGCCGAGCACGACCGGCAGGACGAAGCGCGCGAAGATGATGAAGAAGGCGAGGTCCTTGGTGCGGATACCGGCCTGCATCAGCTTCAGCTGCGTCTTCTGGATCTGGTCGTCCTGGAGCATCTTGAAGCTCGACAGGATCGACCGGACCTTGTCCGCGGCCTCGTTGCGGTTGGTCAGCTTCTTGCGCTTGTTGGTCGAGGCAACGATGCCCGCCTTCAATTGCTCACGGCGCTCGTTCAGCGCCTTGACGCGCCGCGCCATCGGGTCCTTGACCGTGGTCGCCGCATAGATCGCGAGCAGCACGGCGAAGGTCGCGACGGCGCTGAGCATCGTCGCAATCCAGATGATGTCGAAGCCGAGAAGCGTTGGGCCAGAGGGCGGCGCGACCTGCATGATGGTTCTCGTGCCTCCCTTAAATCTCGAAATTGACCATCTTGGCCATGATCAGGCCGCCGATCGCCATCCAGACCATGCCGCCGATGCCGGCGACGATCAGGCGCTCGTCAGTGAAGAAACCGCCCATGTATCGGGGGTTGATCATCCACACGAGACCGAAGACGATGAACGGCAAAGCGCCGACGATGTAGGCCGAGGCCTTGGATTCCGAGCTCATCGCGCGGATTTTCAGGCGCATCTGCGCGCGCTTGCGCAGCACGTCGGCGAGGTTCGACAGCGTCTCGGCGAGGTTGCCGCCGGTCTCGCGCTGGATCGCCAGGGTGATGACGAAGAACTGGAACTCGGGCGTGCCGAGGCGGTCCGAGGTTTCCTGCAGCGCGGCTTCCATGGTGCGGCCGATTTTCATCTTGTCGGCGACCATCCGGAACTCGACGCCCACCGGCCCCGGGATTTCCCCGGCGACGATGCCCAGCGTCTCGGTGATCGGCAGGCCCGAACGCAGGCCGCGGACCATCAGCTCGATCGCGTCGGGGAAGTTGGTGTTGAACTTCTTGACCCGGCGCTGGATCATCTTGCCGATGATAAAGTGCGGCAGGCCGATGCCCAGGAACAGCCCGAAGAACAGGCCGAGCAGGATCGGCGCGCCCTTGGCCATCGTGCCCACGATCGCGAGCAGGGTGATGCTTGCGCAAACGATCGCATATTTGCCGAGCGTGATGTCCTTGCCCGTCATCTCCAGCCGCTTGCGCAGCAGCGCGGGCTTGGGGATCAGGGTCGAGGCGTAGCTTTCGATCTTGCTCGCGCGCTGCGCCATCAGCTTGCGGATCTGCGCCTGCGCATTGCCCGCGATGATGTCGCCGTGACGTTCCTTGACGAGCTCGATGCGGCGCTTGAGCGCCTTGGACGGCGAGGGGCCGCTCATCGCCACGAAGGCGAGCCCAACGGCTCCGAGACCGCCGACCATGAGGATGATCCACAAGAGCATTCGTGCCTTCGCCTCTCACTCTTTCCGGCTGCGACGGGACGCCGCGGCCGAAGCGTAACGCTGCTTAAGCCGCCGCCTTGTCCTTCGACTTCGGCAGCATCGACTTCAAATTGTCGACCAGGGTCTTCGCGCCGGGGAGCTTGCTCTCGGGCGCGGCGCCCTCGTCGCTCGCGTTGCTCAGCACCATGTTCGACAGGGTGTTGAACGGCGCGGCGATCTTGCCGCCGGCGACTTCCGCCATCGGCTTGCCAAGCTTGGCCGACTGGGCGGCGATCTTCGCGTCGTACGGGAAGACGATGTCCACCGGGCGCTCGATCGACTGCTCGAAGTCCTTCTTGCTGATCTCGAGCGCTCCGCCGGCGGGGACGCGGTTGGCGACCACGACCACCTTGGTCTGCGGGGCGTTCGACTTGAGCCAGGCGAGGATGCGGATGGTGTCGCGCGTCGCCGCCAGGGTCAGCTCCGCAACCACCACCGCGACGTGCGCGTCGTGGACGAGGTGCGGATACTGGATCAGCATGTGCCGCGGCAGGTCGAGAACGGTCGACTCGAACGCGTTGCGCATCTCTTCCTGAAGCTGGAAGAAGGCCGCGCCGTCCGTCACCATCGGCTGGTTGATCGGCGCTTCCGCCGACAGGACTGAAAGCCGCTCGTTGGCGCGGACCATCGCGCGCTCGATGAACAGGCCGTCGATGCGGCTCGGGTTTTCGATCGCGTCGGTCAGGCCGCGGCCGGGCTCGAGGTCGAGCGCCAGGGCGCCAGTGCCGAAGTGGACGTCGAGGTCGAGCAGCGCCGTCGTGCGCCGGGCCTTCTCGCCCAGCAGCCAGGCGAGCGAAGTCGCGACCGTCGAAGCGCCGACGCCGCCGCGGACGCCGATGACGGCGGCCATCACGTGCGGCTTGTCGACCTGCGCTTCGCCGCGCGGGCCCGACAGGATCATCTGTGCGTGCGCGAAGGTATCGCGCAGCTGGTCGACCGTGAACGGTTTCAGCAGATAATCGTGGATGCCGCTAGCGACGAGGTCGCGATAGAGGCGCACGTCATTGACCGCGCCCGAGGCAATCACGATCGTCCCCGGCTCGCACACTTCGGCGAGCGCGTTGATATCGTTCAGCGGATCGGCGGATTCGCTCAGGTCCACGAACAGGATGTTCGGGCTGGCCGACACCGACAGGGACTGGACCGCGTTGCGCAGGCCGCCCTTGTTGACCTTTTCCGGCGACCAGCCGTGCTCGACCGCCACCGGCCGCAGCATGTCGGCCGTTGCCTCGTCGCAGACGAAGGCGGTGAAGGGGTCACGCAGACCCGCGCGTGCCTGAAACGGAGCGTTCATTAGTTGCCACCCTTCGGGTTAACGTCCTGAAGACCCTTGCTGCCTGACGGCGGCGTGGAGCGATAAAGCTGGACCGCCTTGGAAGCGGTCAGCGTGTCGCCGACGCCATTGCCCTCGCGGCCGTGAAGCAGGTCCTCGGGATTGGCGACCATCGCGGCGATGTTGCTGTTCACCGCGCAGCCGAAATTCGACATCGAATGGTTTTCCGGATCCGGAGCAGCCGGGCGGCTCCAGTTCGGGCAATTCGGAACGACCGCACGGTTGCGGCTCACAACCACCCGCACCGAGTCCGCCGGAACCGCGCCCGGGTTCACCGGGGCGCCCGCCGAAACCAGCATGCCGTAAGTTCCCGCGACCTGCGCAACCTGGTTGCGCGCCGCGGGAGAGTAGGCGCCGTCGACGTAGATCGTGTCGCCGTAGCCGACGTCGAGGCCGCGGAACCAATTGTCGAGCCGCTCAGCCTCGCCCGGCGCGAGCGTGCCGCCCGGCGCCGCGGCGTCGAACACATAGTCGGCGCGGGTCACGACGGGCACGTTGACCGAGGCGAGGCCGCGATCGGCCTGCAGCTCAGGCGCGGTCTGGCAAGCGGCAACGGCCGAGCTCAGCGCGATGATCAGGAGTTTCGTACGCATGCGAGCATCCTTCATGAGAAAGCGGCGGTTCACAGGTTGAAGCCCGGAGCCGGCGGGGGACCCACCGGTCCCGCCGGGGCCTGGACGGCGACCGGTGACTTGCCGGCCGGCCCGCTGTCGCCCTGGAAGACCCGGCCCATCAGCATCTGCTGGACGTCGGTGGGCGCGCGGAAGCCGTCGGTCGGGATGGCGATCTGGTTCGAGACCGGCCGCACCAAATACGGGGTCACGACGATCACCAGCTCGGACTCGTTGCGCTGGTAACTGGTCGAGCGGAACAGCGTGCCGAGGATCGGCAGATCGCCCAGGAACGGCGCTTTCTCGACGCTGTTGTTGTTGCGGTTCTGCAGCAGGCCGGCGATCATGAACGACTGGCCCGAGCCGAGCTCGACCGTCGTTTCCGCGCGCCGCGTGATCAGCGACGGCACGACGAAGCCACCAAGCTTCACCGAGTTCGCGTCGCTGGTCTCGCTGACTTCCGGACGCACGCGAAGCGAGATCCGGCCGTCGGCCAGCACGATCGGCGTGAAGGCCAGGCCGACGCCGTACTGCTTGTACTCGATCGTCACGGCATTGTTGCCCTGGCTGACCGGGATCGGGAATTCGCCGCCGGCGAGGAAACTCGCGGTTTCACCCGACAGCGCGGTCAGGTTCGGCTCCGCGAGGGTCGTCACGAACCCGTCGTTCTGCATCAGGTCGAGCGTGCCGAGCAGGTCGGTGCCGAAAATGTGCCCGAAGATGCCCAGCGTGGTGCCGCCCACGATATTGTTGAACGTGACCGACGTCCCGCCCGGGGGCAGGCCGCTCGGGTCGTCGGCGTCGACGATCGGCTTGATCGTGCCGGGGTTGCCGCGGCCGATCCCGAAGATTGCGCCGGTGTCGACGTCCCGGTTCAAGAGATTGACGCCGATCTTCTTGAGCATCGAGCGGTTGACCTCGGCGACGCGCACCTTGAGCATGACCTGCAGCGGCGTTGCCGAGCGCAGGCGAGTGACGACCTGCGTCCCCTCGCCGACATAGGCCTGGGTCAGGCGCTGGGCTTCGGCGACGTCTTCCGGATTGGCGACGGTGCCGGTGAGCAGCACGAGGTTGTTCATCGGGGTTGCTCGGATCGACGCTTCCGGCATCGCCAGGTGAAGCATTTCGTCGACCGAGCTAATGTTGTTCCCGACGCGGACGTTCGCGGCATAGACCACGTGGCCCGACTTGGAGGTCGCATAGACCGTCGTCTCGCCGCTCTTCTTGCCGTACACGTACAGCTGGTTCGCGGAACGGACCTGGACGTCGGCGATCCCGTCGTCGGCGACGAACACGTCGCTCATCGGCTCGGACAACCGCACCAGCGTGCCGGTGCCCTGGCTCAGGTTGACGGTCTCGGACGGCCGCGCGGCGGTCGCCGCGGCTGCCGGAGCGGCGGCTCCGACCGTGGCCGTGGCAATCGCCAGGGCCGCGAGTGCGGTGCCGAGGCGAGCCCGGCGCATGGTCTTGCAAATGTTCATCTTAGCGAGCTCCCACCGGAACGACGGTGACATTGTTGCCGCGCGCGACGCGAACGACTGGGCCGGAGTAAGCCGGCGTGCCTGCCGCGCTGGCCGGGGCGGGACCGCCACGGATTGCGCTGGCAAGATTGTTGAGGGCACCGAAAGCCTGGTCGGCCTTGTCGGCCGCGCGCGCCGGAACGCTGCGGCGCTGGAAGCGCGAGACGTCGCCACCCGTGGTGTAGGTCGTGTTGCTGTCGCTCGGCCGGTTCGACATGGCGAGCAGCATCTGCTTTTCCTGCGCCGGGTTGGCGTTCGCCGGCACCTTGATTTCACCGGAGGCAACCGCGCGCTCGAGGTCGGCGGTATTGTCCGCGATCGAGCGCAGCGACAGCGACAGCGTGCCCATGCTTTGTGCGACGGCCAGCTTCTCCGCGATGCGCGGAGTGACCTCGAAGGTGACGTTGGAGAAGGTCTTGACCTCCGTCTTGCCGTCCTTGTCCTTCTCGCTGATGCGCTGGTCCGTGGCGAGCACGCGCACGTTGCGGATGATCGTCTCGGAGACCTTGAGCGCCGGGCCGTCGCCGCCGCCTTCGACCTGCTGGGTCAGCACGACGTCGACATGGTCGCCCGGGAACACGAAGCCGGCGACGCCGGTCGACACGTTCACGGGAACGGTAATGGCGCGCATGCCCGGGCCGAGCGCCGCGGCCAGGAAGCCGCGATCCTGCGGGCCGACGAGGGCGCCGCGGGTGACCGGCTGGCCGGCGGTGATCGGATAGCGGACGACGGTGCCGAGCATCGTCTTGGTGTCGCTGTCGGGCGAGCCCTCGATGTAATAAGCGCTCTGCATCAGCTCCTTTGGCCAGGGCTGATAGGTGAAGCTTTCGGCGTCGATGATCGTACCGACGGGCAAAGCCTTGCGGGCGACGAGCACTTTCGGGCCGACGGGCACCACGGGTGCCGCCTGTGCCTGTTGCGCTCCCGCGCCGGCGAACATGTTCTTGGCCATGATCGCAGTGACGACTGCGATGACCAAAGCTCCAACGAGCAGAGCGAGCTTCTTTACATTCATGGCGCGATCGCCTCCCCTGGAAGGGTCCCCAATTCAGTGACAGACATCAGGCAAATTGGTTAAGAAACCGTTGGGCGAGAATCGCGAGACCGCCGAATGCGATCGCGACTCCGTATGGAATTTGCGGACGGCCCTCGCGGCGCCGGGCGCGGTGCCAGGCGAGCAGGGCGAGCGTCAGGACGCCGCCCGCAATCGACATCAGCACCAGGAACTTGACCGTGACTCCCGGCGGGAACCACAGCGCCAGCGCGGCCGCGAGCTTGACGTCGCCGCCGCCCATCATGCCCGCGTAAAAAGCCGCGGCGAGGACGGCGAAGACGCTCACCCCGGTCGCGATCTGGATCGCGACTCCGGGCCACGGCGCGAGCGCGACCGACAGCCAATAGACCGGCGCAAGGCCGGCCACCGTTAGGTTCAGCCGGTTGGAAATGGTGAAAGTCTTGACGTCGATGACCGCCGCCACCAGCAGCAGCGCGGCGAGGCACGCGAGCAGGACTTCGGTAAAAGGCGCGTTGAACATGCCTGCGACCACTAGACGGCGCGGCTTTCCAATTCGTAACCGCGACCGAAGATGAGTCATTTCGAGATCGTGATCGTCGGCGGCGGGATCGCCGGAGCGAGCCTCGGGGCGGAGGTCGCGGCCAGGCGGCGCACGCTGATCCTCGAGGGCGAGGACCAGTGCGGCTATCATTCGACCGGGCGCTCCGCCGCCTTCTACCTCGAAAGCTACGGCGGCCCGAAGGTCGCCAAGTTGACCACCGCGTCACGCCGCTTCCTGCTCGACCCGCCCGGCGAATTTTCAGATCGGGGCTTCCTCCACGTCCGCGGCGACCTTCACTTGGCGCGCGGCCAGTTGCCGGTCCTACCGTCCGGCGTCGAATCGCGCGTCGTCGGGCGGGCCGAGCTCGAGCGCTGGCTACCGGGGATCAGGCCCGAGTGGCGCCACGCACTGTTCGAGCCGGGCTGCGCCGACATCGACGTCGCCGCACTCCACGCGGCATATTTGCGCCAATTCCGCCGCGCCGGCGGAACGGTGGCAACGGGCGCGCAATTGATCAGCGCAACTCGGTCGGGCGATGCGTGGGCGATCAGCCTCGCCAACGGCAACACGTTGACTGCGTCGCTTCTCGTCAACGCGGCGGGTGCCTGGGCCGATCCGGTGGCCGAGTCCTGCGGCATCGGCCGCCTCGGGATTGAGCCCAAGCGGCGCACGCTGGCCCAGCTGCGCGTCGGCCAGTCGGGCCTCCGCGACCTGCCGCTGATCGATGACGCCGACGGCACTTTCTATTTCAAGGGCGAGGGCGACAGCACGATCTGGTTGAGCCCCCACGACGAGATCCCCTCCGATCCCTGCGACGCGGCGCCCGAGGAAATCGATATCGCCACCGCGATCGACCGCTTCGAAAGCGTGGTCGACTGGCCGGTCGAGCGGGTCGAGCGCAGCTGGGCCGGCCTCAGGAGCTTCGCGCCGGATCGCCTGCCGGTCTACGGCTTCGACCCCGCAGCGCCGCATTTCTTCTGGTGCGCGGGGCAGGGCGGCTTCGGCATCCAGACCGCGCCCGCGGCGGCGAAGCTGGCCGCTTCGGTGCTCCTCGGCGAAGCGCCCGATCCAATGGTCGCGAACATCGACCCGGCGATCTTTTCGCCGGCGCGCTTCGCTGCCGATTGACCGGATTGGGGGAGATCACGTGCCAGATCTCCCCCCACCGTCCCCCCACAGGGTTAGAAAGAGTCGGTGATGCGGCCTTAGAACGCGCGATCGGCGCGAATCCTAGTTAACTTTTGGGAATGTTACGCTGCCGGTCCGCCTCGGCGCAGGCCAGCGCATCGACTCGGTCATTCTCCGGATGGCCGCTGTGCCCCTTGACCCAATGCCACGCGATTCGGTGCGGCGCGCAGGCATCGACCAGCTCCTGCCACAGCTCGGCATTCTTGACCGGCTTCCTGTCCGAGGTCCGCCAACCGTTCTGCCGCCATTTGTGGATCCAGCGGGTGATCCCGTCCTTCACATAGACGCTGTCGGTGTGCAGCTCGACCCGGCACGGGCGCTTCAGCGCCTCGAGCCCGCGGATCGCGGCAAGCAGCTCCATGCGGTTGTTGGTGGTCAGCGGCTCTCCACCGGCGAGCTCGCGCTCCTTCGCGCCCATCCGAAGCAGCACCGCCCACCCCCCCGGGCCCGGGTTCCCGCGGCACGCGCCGTCGGTGAACATTTGGACGAGAGGGAGGTCAGTCATCGCCTGCCGTCATTGCGAGGAGCGAAGCGACGAAGCAATCCAGTCATGCGTGCTGATGCCCTGGATTGCTTCGCTGAGCTCGCAATGACGATTATGCCACCAATTCTCGCGGCAGCTTGAAGATCATGCGCTCGGGCGTGTGGTCGGCCTGCTCCTCGGTCACCTCGAATCGAGCCCGCAGCGCATCCACGACCTCGCGCACCAGCAGCTCGGGCGCCGATGCCCCAGCGGTCAGCCCGAGCGTCGCCGGCTGGCCGAGCCAGTCCCAATCGATGTCGCTCGCCCGCTCGAGCAGGCGCGCCGGCACGCCCATCCGCTCGGCGACCTCGGCGAGACGCAGCGAATTGCTGCTGTTGGGTGCTCCGATCACCAGCATCCGGTCGCACTCGGCCGCAATCGCCTTGACCGCGGCCTGGCGGTTGGAGGTCGCGTAGCAAATGTCCTCGCTGCGCGGCGCGCGGATATCCGGGAAGCGCGCCTTCAGCGCATCGACGATCGCCGCGGTGTCGTCCACCGACAGTGTAGTTTGGGTGAGGAAGGCCAGGTTCGCGCTGTCGGGGACGTGGAGCTCGCGGACGTCGCCGACGGTCTCGACCAGCGTGATCGAGCCATCTGGCACCTGGCCGAAGGTCCCGATGACCTCGGGATGGCCGGCATGTCCGACAAAGACGATGTGCCGCCCTTCCGCGATCAGCCGCTCGGCCTGTCGATGGACCTTGGAGACCAAAGGACACGTCGCGTCCACATAAGTCAGGCCGCGGTCCTGAGCGGCCGCGGGGACGGACTTCGGGACGCCGTGCGCGGAGAAGACCACGGGCCGGTCGTCGGGCACCTCGTCGAGCTCGTCGACGAACACCGCGCCCATCTCGCGCAGCCGGTCGACGACGTAGCGGTTGTGGACGATCTCGTGCCGCACATAAACCGGCGCGCCGAACCGCTCGAGCGCCAGCTCGACGATCTGGATCGCGCGGTCGACCCCGGCGCAAAAGCCCCGCGGAGCCGCGATCAATACTCGCAACTGTGGTGCCCGGTTCAGCATCGCGAAAGGCATGTAAGCCTTCGCTTGCAGCCATAGAAGGCCCTTCCTATGAACGCCCGGACTCAAATCCCGACCAGCTAAGGATTTCGCCAACGTGAAGCTTCGCCTCGCCGCCCTGCTTGCCATGACCTTGCTTGGCGGCTGCCGCCACACCGGCGACATCGATGACGAAACCCAGGGCGTGTTCGCCGTGCGCAGCGCATGCCCGATCGTCGGCGTGCCGACGGGAACCGGCGACATCACCTTGTTCAATCCGGCCGGAAGCACGGATTCGCGCGCGATCGACGTCACCGCGGCGATCACCGACGTCCGTTCGACCTGCCAGGACGTCGGCAACGACGTGGTCTCGACCGCGACCTTCACCGTCGTCGGCCTGCGTCGCGACGCGGGCCCGGCGCGCCAGGTCCTGCTGCCTTATTTCGACGTCGCGCTTCAGGGCGGGGCCAAGGTCGCCGCCAAGCAGGTCGGGCAGGCGGCGCTCAACTTCGCCGCCGGCGACATCCACGCCTGGACCCGCGTCCAGGCGACCGTTCGCGTCAATCGCGGCGCGGCGACGCTGCCGGAGAACGTCCGCCGGGCGATCACCCGTGAGCGCAAGCCGGGCGATCCCCAGGCCGCGATCGATCCGCTGTCGGATCCGGCGGTCCGCGCCGCGGTCGCCAACGCGACGTTCGAGCACCTGCTCGGCTTCCAGCTGACCCAGGAACAGATCCGCTACAACGCCACGCGTTGACTTGAGCGACGGGCGCGGCCAAGGCGCGCGCGTCACCGGGCGCCTCGGCATCCGGAGGCACGCGCGGGAGAGCGTGGTCTAGGCCACCGCCGAAGGAGCAACCGCCCCCGGAATCTCTCAGGCCCAGGGACCGCGCGCGCCACGACAGTCTGGAAAGAGGTTCTTATTTCGGTGACAGTTTACTTAATTGATTGAGTGGCGACCGGCCCGGGCCGGACCAGCCGAATTAAGTAAACTGTCACCGAAATAGAGGACCCGCCGAAGGGGCAAAGCTCTCAGGCGCTAGGGACAGACGGGGGCGATGGCCGGAACCGCTCGCTGGAGCGTTGGCTGTCGTCACCTGATGCGGAGCGCCTGATGAGCAAGGAAGTCCATAGCGGCCCGACCGACGAGACCCAGGCGCGGGGCACGCCATACAGCGGCGATCCGCAAGGTGGGGCCGGGACGGCCGAGCCGCCGCTCGACAAGCTTCCGCTCGATGCGTGGCACCGCGGCCATGGCGGCCGCATGGTCCCGTTCGCCGGCTACGAGATGCCCGTCCAGTACGAAGGCATCATCGCCGAGCACGTCTGGACGCGTGAGAACGCCGGGCTGTTCGACGTCAGCCACATGGGCCAGTTGCTGGTCCACGGCCGCGAGGCCGATCTTGCGCTCGAAAAGCTCCTCCCCGGCGACTTCCAGGCGCTGGCCGACATGAAGCCCAAATATTCGCTCCTGCTCGACGAGAGCGGCGGTATCGTCGACGATTTGATGGCGACGCGGCGCGGCGACGATTTCTACGTCGTCGTCAACGGCGCGACCAAGCTCGGCGACATCGAATATCTGCGCCGGCTGCTGCCGGGAACGGTCATCGTCGATCACATGAAGACCCAGGCGCTGCTCGCGCTCCAGGGCCCACGCGCCGCAGAAGTCCTGGAGACCATCGTCCCAGGGGTCTCGGACCTGGGCTTCATGCAGGCCGGGCCGTTCCAGTGGCAAGGTCATAGCCTGTGGATCAGCCGCTCCGGCTATACCGGCGAGGACGGGTTCGAAATCTCTGTGGCGGGCGCCGCGGCGGCCGAGCTCGCCGACGCCATTGTCGCGCATGAGGCCGCCAAACCCATCGGCCTCGGCGCGCGTGATTCGCTGCGGCTGGAAGCGGGCCTGCCGCTCTACGGCCACGACATCGACCGCGCGACCACACCGGTCATGGCCGGCCTCACCTTCGCCATCAACAAGCGGCGCCGCGCCGACGGCGGCTTCGCCGGCGCGATGCGCATCCTCGCCGAGCTCGAGAATGGCCCGATCGAGAAGCGCGTCGGGTTCGACATCGATGGCCGGCAGCCGGTCCGCGAGGGCGCGCTGGTGCTAGACGGCGAAGGCAATGAGGTCGGGAGGATTACCAGCGGCGGCTTTTCGCCCTCGCTCCAGCGCCCGATCGCCATGGGCTATGTCGCGACCGGCCTTGCCGAGCCGGGCACCGCGCTGAAGCTCGAGCAGCGCGGCAAATTGTTCGACGCGCGCGTCGCGCCGATGCCATTCGTCCCCCACCGCTATCACCGCAAGGGAGCTTCTGCATGAGCCTCTATTTCACCAAGGACCACGAATGGATCCGCGTCGACGGCGACATCGCGACCGTCGGCATCTCGGACCACGCGCAGGAAGCGCTCGGCGACATCGTCTTCGCGGAGGCACCCGAAGCGGGGCGGCGCGTGTCGAAGGGGCAGGAAGCCGCCGTCGTCGAATCGGTGAAGGCCGCGTCTGACGTCTACGCGCCGGTTTCGGGCGAGGTGACCGAGGGCAACCCTGCGATCGCCGACGATCCCGCGGTCATCAACCGCGATCCGGAGGGCGAGGGCTGGTTCTTCAAACTGAAGCTCGACGACCCCGGCGAGCTCGACGGGCTGATGGACGAGGGTGCCTATCGCGAATGGGTGAAGACGCTTTGAAGCCAACGATTGCCTCGACCAGCAAGTGGGACCCGGCCGACTATGCGAAGGTCGGGGGCTTCGTCGCGGAGCTCGGGCAGGCGGCGCTCGACCTGCTCGACCCGCAGCCTGGCGAGCATATCCTCGACGTCGGCTGCGGCGACGGGACGCTGACGCTCAAGATCGTCGAGCGCGGCGCGACGGTGACCGGCATCGACAATTCGCTCGAGATGATCGGCGCGGCCCGCGAGAAGGGCCTCGATGCGCGCCTGATGGACGCCGCCGACATGAAGTTCGGCGAATCCTTCGACGCGGCTTTTTCCAACGCCACGCTGCACTGGGTGCTCGACAAGGAGCGCGCGGCGCGCGCGATCTGGTTCGCGCTCAAGGCCGGCGGCCGCTTCGCTGGCGAGATGGGCGGCGAGGGCAATCTGGCGACGCTTCGCGAGGCGCTGGACGAGGAGCTGATCCTCCGCGGCTACGTACCGCCGGTCGAAGCGAGCAACTGGTACGCCTCGCCCGAAGAATTCGCTCAGGTCTACGAAACCGCCGGCTTCCGCGACATCGACGCGCGGCTGATCGAGCGGCCAACCCCGATCGACCATGGCGTCGCTGCCTGGGTCACCACCTTCCGCAAGGGTTGGCTCGACCGCGCCGGCGTGCCCGACCAGGAGCGCGCCGAGATCGGCGCCGCCGTCGCGGACCGCGTCGGCTCCAACATCGCCGATTACGTCCGCCTTCGCTTTATCATGAGGAAGCCCGACTGATGCGTTATCTGCCGCTGAGCGCCGCCGATCGCAGCGAGATGCTGCGCGTGGTCGGCGCCGGCTCCATCGACGAACTATTCCGCGACGTTCCCGCCGAGCTTCGCCTCAAGGGTCCGATCGAAGGCCTGCCGCCGCACGCTTCCGAGCTCGCGGTCGAACGCCACATGACGGCGCTGTCGCGCAGGAACATGGTCGCGGGCGAAGCACCATTCTTCCTCGGCTGCGGCGCGTACAAGCACCACATTCCGGCGAGCGTCGATCACATCATCCAGCGCGGCGAGTTCCTGACCAGCTACACGCCGTACCAGCCCGAGATCGCGCAGGGCACGCTGCAGATGATGTTCGAGTTCCAGACGCAGGTCGCGCGGCTGTTCGGCTGCGAAGTCGCCAACGCCTCGATGTACGACGGCTCGACCGCGATGTGGGAAGCGATCGTCATGGCGCACCGCATCACGCGGCGGAGCAAGACGCTCCTCTCGTCGGGCGTGCACCCGCATTACGTCAGCGTCGCCAAGACGATGGCCAAGTTCACCGAGGATCGACTCGACACGGCACTCCCTGAGCTCACCGCCGAAACCGACGCCGACAGGCTGATCGCCGGAATCGATCCCGAGACCAGCGCGGTCGTCGTGCAATACCCTGACATCCTCGGCCGGATTACGGACCTGGCGCCGATCGCCGAGGCGGCACACGCCGCTGGCGCACTGCTCATCGCCGTCGTCACCGAGCCCGTCGCGCTTGGTCTGATCAAGTCACCGGGCGAGATGGGCGCCGACATCGTCGTCGGCGAAGGCCAGTCGATCGGCGTCGGCCTGCAGTTCGGCGGGCCCTATGTCGGCCTGTTCGCCTGCCGCGAGAAGCACGTCCGGCAAATGCCGGGCCGGCTTGCCGGCGAGACCGTCGACGCGGAGGGCAAGCGCGGCTTTGTCCTGACGCTCTCGACCCGGGAGCAGCATATCCGCCGCGAGAAGGCGACGTCGAACATCTGCACCAGCTCGGTGCTGTGCGCGCTGGCCTTCACGGCGCATCTGACGTTGCTCGGCGAGAAGGGGCTCAGGCAGCTCGCATCCTTGAATCACGCGCGCGCGTGCGAGGCCGCGGACCGGCTGGCGGGGATTCCCGGCGTCGAGCTGGTCAACGACGCCTTCTTCAACGAATTCACCCTGAAGCTTCCCGTCGAAGCCCGGCCGGCGGTGCATGCGCTGGTCGAGAAGGGCGTGCTCGGCGGCGTATCGTTGGGCCGCTTGTATCCCGGCGCCGACGGCCTCCAGAACGGCCTCGTCGTCGCCGTCACGGAAACCGTCACCGATGAGGACATCGACGCCTTCGAGGCAGCGCTGAAGGAGGTGGTCCAATGACCGTCAATCCTTCCGGCTGGCGCCCGTCCGCTCCGGCGAACGAGCAGGGCGAGGCGCAGACCGTCACCGGCAACCGCGCGCTGAAGCTCGAGGAGCCGCTGATCTTCGAGATCGGCAGTAGCGAGCAGACAGGGGTGGATTTCGACTGTACCCCGGCGAAGGCCGGGGCCCAGGGCGCTGCGGCAGCAGCGCCTTCCGGCGCTCCTGGACCCCGGCCTGCGCCGGGGCACAGGTTGGAGAACCTCCACCGCACCCGCCCCATCGGCCTTCCAGGCCTCTCCGAGCCCGAAGCCGTGCGCCATTACACCCGCCTGTCGCGCCAGAATTACGCGATCGACCTCGGCCTGTTCCCGCTCGGCTCGTGCACCATGAAGCACAATCCGCGCCTCAATGAGAAGGTCGCGCGGCTGCCCGGCTTCGCCGACGTCCACCCGTTGCAGCCGCAGGAGACCGTCCAGGGCGCGCTGGCCGTCATCGACGAGCTGGCCAAGTGGCTGCTCGACCTCACCGGAATGCCGGCGGTGGCGATGAGCCCCAAGGCCGGCGCCCATGGCGAGCTCTGCGGGCTACTCTGCATCCGCGCCGCGCTCGAAGCGCGCGGCGACATGCGCGAGGTCGTGCTGGTGCCCGAGAGCGCGCACGGCACCAACCCGGCGACCGCCGCCTTCGCCGGCTATCGCGTCGAGAGCATTCCCGCGAACGCCTCCGGCCGCGTCGACCTGGACGCCTTGAAGTCACGGCTCGGCCCGGATGTCGCCGCGGTGATGATCACCAACCCCAACACCTGCGGCCTGTTCGAGCCGGACATGATCGCCATCTCCGAGGCGGTCCACGCGGCGGGCGCGTTCGTTTATTGCGACGGCGCCAATTTCAACGCGATCGTCGGCAAGGTCCGGCCGGGCGATCTCGGCATCGACGCGATGCACATCAACCTCCACAAGACCTTCTCCACCCCGCACGGCGGCGGCGGTCCGGGGTCGGGGCCGGTCGTGCTGTCGGAGGCGCTCGCGCCCTACGGCCCGCTTCCTTTCGCGGCCAAATATCCCGACGGAAGCTTCAAGATCGTCGAGGAAGAAAGCGCCGGCGACGAGCATCCGAATGCCTTCGGCCGAATGGTGGCCTTCCACGGCCAGACGGGCATGTTCACGCGTGCGCTCGCCTACATTCTCAGCCACGGCGCGGACGGGCTGAAGCAGGTTGCGGAGGATTCGGTCCTCAACGCGAACTACATCCTGCGCAGCCTGGAGGACGTTCTCGATGCGCCGTTCGCGAAGAGCGGGCCGTGCATGCACGAGGCGATCTTTTCGGATCG
>DATEIK010000128.1:0-4791 GCA_035279065.1 Sphingomicrobium sp.
CCCGCTCGATTGAACCCTTCCGGCGCGGGGACGCACTAAGCCATTGCTGAGACGCGAGTAACAAGGCGGGTGGGCCCGGCCAAGGAGCTTCGACCAATGAAACGCACGATCGCCTTGATTGCGGCAACAGCCGTTTCGCTCGCACCTGCGGCGGTATTCGCAAAGCCGACGACGACCCCCCCGACAACCAGCAGCATCTCGCCTGCTCATGACACCGGCCAGCCGGGCGTCGAGTGCGACGAGGAAGGCGCGGTCGCCCCCGGCGTGCAGTCGGGCCGCGACCCCGGGCCTGGATCGCCATTCCAGGAAGATAGCGTTTCCGGCTCGCACTATGCGGGCGAGCAGCCGGGGATCAACGACAAGAACACAGCGTCAGTGTCGCAGTACGACATCGCCTGCTTCCGGCCGCAGCACTGAGGTCTAGCTGCTGACGCTGGAGAGGACTGGCCCGTGCGCCCCAATACGGGCCAGTCCGTTCCGGATGCGCGAGGCCGCTTGTGTACCCCGGAGGCGATGTCGGTCGTTTGACGGGGCCTAAGGGAAAGCGGTCCGAACATGGAAGATTGCAGCCTCCTGTCCCTGGTCACCGCGGTTCCGCCGCACGTGATCGAGCAGAGCCACGCCAAGGACATTGGCCGCCGCGCATTTGGTCGCAAGGCGCTGTTCGACCGCCTGTCGAGCGTCTTCGACAATGCCGCGATCGCGCGTCGCCATGTCGTCGCTCCGCCCGAGTGGTACGAGGAACCGCACGGGTGGGCCGAGCGCAATGCCGTCTATCTCGCCGCCACCGAGCAGATGTTCGAGAATGCGGGCCGCGCGGCCATCGCCGATGCGGGCCTGGCTCCCGAGCAGATCGACGGCGTCGTCACCGTGTCCACCACCGGGATCGCCACGCCGAGCCTTGAAGCCCGGGTTGGCCCGCGGCTCGGCCTGCGCCCGGACGTACGGCGCGTGCCGGTGTTCGGGCTTGGCTGCGCAGGCGGCGTCAGCGGGCTTGCTTTGACCGCGCGCCTCGCCGCGTCCGAGCCAGGCACGCACTGGCTGTTCGTCACCGTCGAGACCTGCTCGATCTCAATCCGCCTCGACAGTGACGACCCGGCCGCGATCGTCGCGACGGCCTTGTTCGGCGACGGCGCGGCGGCGGCTGTGGTCACCGCCGGCGAGGGCGGTCTCGCCACGCTGAAGGGCTCGGCGGAAAAACTGTGGCCCGACACGCTCGGCATCATGGGCTGGCGCGTCGAAGACCCCGGCCTCGGAGTCATGTTCGACCGCGCCATTCCGCCGTTCATCGAGGCGGAGCTCGCCGACGCCGTCGACGAAATGTGCATTCAGCTCGGCATCGCGCGCGAGGACATCGGCCGCTTCTGCTGCCACCCCGGCGGAGTGAAGGTGATCGACGCGATCGAAACCGCACTCGAGCTCAACCAGGGCGAGCTCAACCTCGAGCGCGAAGTCTTGAACGACTTCGGCAACATGAGCGCGCCGACGGTGCTGTTCGTGCTCGAGCGGCTGTTGAAGCGCGGGCTTCCGCAGCGGGCATTGATGACCGCCTTCGGCCCCGGCTTCACCTGCGCCGGACTGATGCTCGAAGCCGCATGAGCCTGGCCGTCATCATCCTGGCGCTGGTCACGCTCCAGCGAATCGGCGAGCTGTGGTTGTCGAACCACAACACCGGGCGGTTGCTCGAGCGTGGCGCCCGGGAAGTCGGAGCAAGCCACTATCGGCTCATCGTCGCGGTGCACGCGCTGTGGCTCGTCACCTTGTGGTGGCTCGCGCCCGCTCGCCCGGTCGATGGGTTCTGGCTGGCGCTGTATGTCCTGCTCCAGCTCGCGCGCGTCTGGGTGATCGCCAGCCTTGGCGAGCGCTGGACGACGCGGATCATCGTGCTTCCCGATGCTCCCCTCGTCGATCGCGGGCCCTATCGCTTCGTCAGTCACCCGAATTATCTTGTCGTCGCCGGCGAGATCGCGGTTTTGCCTTTGGTCTTCGGCCTTTGGTGGGTTGCCGTGCTATTCTCGCTGCTCAATGCCGCGGTCCTCACCATCCGCATCCGCGAGGAGAATCGCGCGCTCGGCCGCGCTTAGCGTCGCGCTGCTGCTAGGGTCGCAGCCGGCGCTCGCCTGCGATTGCGTCACCCTGATCCTGGGCAGCCCGAACTTCGCGCGCGATCTCGACGCCATTGCGGGATTTTATCCCGTAGCGGCCGATGGCGTGCTCCAACGGGACGGCGCATATGCCTGGCGCTTCGTTCCCACGCACGAATATCGGGGTCCCAGGCAAAGCTCATATCGCGTCGAGCTGACAAGCGATTGCTCGCTCTCGCCCGACGAGATGAACGCCCTGATCGGCAAGCCCGTCTTCCTGCTGCTCAGCGGTGGCCCGGAACGCTACGAGGCCGGCCGCTGCGTCAATCGCCAATCGCCCGAAGTCGAGAAGACGATCCGGTCAAGAATCGGAGCCGACTGCCGTTAGCTTCCGAACGGCGTGATGTCGCATCCCGAGAGCACCTGCGACACGTCGAGCATGACGCGCACGGGCGGCTGCGCCCCAACCGGCAGAACCACGCCAGCGCGGCCTCCGGCGACACGGACCCGCTCTTGCGATCCGCCCGCCGGGGTGAATGTGACACCAAGACCGTCCGGCGAACCGATCCCGCAATCGAGCACATAGCGGCGGTCCGGCATCGCGTTCCACGAAACCTCGGCCCATGACGAGGTCACGCCGTTTTCCGGGCCTCTTATGCCGATGAGATTGCGCTTCGGTACATAATCCCCGCCGGCGACGGCGAGATAGGTCAGGTCGTCGATGTACGGCGCGCGCGGCGTCAAATGGACGGGCTGGTCAATATTGGTCGGATTGATGATCCCGGCATTCTTGAGCAGCTCGACCGTGCGGTTGGCGGTCACCGGCCCCACGGGCGCAGTGGTCACCGGGGTCACGGGCATCACCTTCACCGGCACAGTCGGCTTTGTCATCGGTTTCGGCCCGACAGGCACGAGGATCTGCGCTCCGATGGCGGTCGAAACCAGGCTGAGCGACGAGAAAACGAGAATCTTGCGCAACATTTCACTGCCCCCTTCACCCCATTGAGTCCCGGAAATTACCGCAGCGAGTTTATTGCTGCAAATCAGCAAGCCAGGTTCGGGACCAGCGGCGGCGCCTCAGCTTGCGCGGGCAGCTGTTCCCGCCTATATCGCGGCTCTCTCCTCGACATCGTTGAGATGCTGAGGCTGGGGCCCTGCGGCTCCGGTCCCGAGGGGTTTTGGGCTGTTCGAGGATTTTGCGCAGAGTGACCGACGTTGCCGGCATCGCCAGGTTGATCGAGCCCGAGGTCAAGCGCCTCGGCTTCGATCTCGTGCGCGTGATGATGATCGGCGGCGCTTCCGACCCGACCCTGCAAATCATGGCCGAGCGGCCCGACACGCGGCAGCTCGACCTCGCCGATTGCGAAAAGCTGTCGCGCGGCCTTTCCGAGCTGCTCGACCGCGAAGACCCGGTCGAGGGCAGCTACCGGCTCGAGGTCAGCTCGCCCGGGATCGACCGGCCGCTGACTCGCGCTGCGGATTATTCGGACTGGGCCGGGCACGAAGCGCGAATCACGCTCGCCGCGCCGCGCGACGGGCGCAAGCAATTCACCGGCACGCTCGAGGGCCTCGACCGCGACGAGGTGAAGCTCACCGACAAGGAGGGCCGCACGCACGCGCTGCCTTTGTCCGCCATCTCATCCGCCAAGCTGGTCTTGACCGACAAGCTCATCCAAGCCACCGCGCCGCTCAGTACCGAGGGCGCTGAACACATCGAAACCGTAGAGGAATAACATGGCCACCGCACCCGCAGCCGTCAGCGCCAACAAGGCCGAACTGCTCGCCATTGCCGACGCTGTCGCGCGCGAAAAGCTGATCGATAAGGGCATTGTCATCGAGGCGATGGAGGACGCGATCCAGCGCGCCGCTCGCGCCCGCTACGGTGCCGAGAATGAGATTCGCGCCAAGCTCGACGGGGAAACCGGCGACCTTCGCCTGTGGCGCGTGCTCGAAGTCGTCGATGAGGTCGAGGACCACTTCAAGCAGATCGATGCCAAGGGAGCGCAGAAGCTGGAGAAGGGCGCGAGCGTCGGCGACTTCATCGTCGATCCGCTGCCGCCGATCGAGTTCGGGCGCATCGCCGCCCAGGCCGCCAAGCAGGTCATCTTCCAGAAGGTCCGCGATGCGGAGCGTGAGCGCCAATACGAGGAGTTCAAGGACCGTGCGAGCGAGGTCATCACCGGCGTCGTCAAGCGCGTCGAGTTTGGCCACGTCGTCGTCGACCTCGGCCGGGCCGAGGGCGTCATCCGCCGCGACCAGCAGATTCCGCGCGAAATGGTCCGCGTCGGCGACCGCATCCGCAGCCTGATCCTGCGCGTCGCCCGCGAGACCCGCGGCCCGCAGATTTTCCTCAGCCGCGCGCATCCCGACTTCATGAAGAAGCTGTTCGCGCAGGAAGTGCCCGAGATTTACGACGGCATCATCGAGATCAAGGCCGCCGCCCGCGACCCGGGCAGCCGCGCCAAGATCGGCGTCATCAGCCATGACAGCTCGATCGACCCGGTCGGCGCCTGCGTCGGCATGAAGGGCAGCCGCGTCCAGGCGGTCGTGCAGGAGATGCAGGGCGAGAAGATCGACATCATCCCCTGGTCGCAGGACTTGGCGACGTTCGTGGTCAACGCTCTCCAGCCGGCCACTGTCAGCCGCGTCGTAATCGACGAGGAAGAGGGCCGGATCGAGGTTGTCGTCCCCGACGACCAGCTCAGCC
>DATEIK010000129.1:0-5886 GCA_035279065.1 Sphingomicrobium sp.
TGAGCTGGAGGGCGCGCTGAACCGCATCGGCGCCTACGCGATGATGACCGGGCGGCAGATCGACGTGCCCTTCGTCGAGGAAGTTCTCGCCAACGTCCTCCGCGCCAATCAGCGCCGCATCTCGATCGACGAAATCCAGACCCAGGTCGCCGAGCATTACCGCATCCGCAAGGCCGAGATGACCTCGGCCCGCCGCGCCCGCGAGGTCGCGCGCCCGCGCCAGGTCGCGATGTATCTGTCCAAGCAGCTGACGCCGAAGTCATTGCCCGATATCGGCCGGCGCTTCGGCGGCCGCGATCACACGACCGTGATCCACGCCGTCCGTCAGATCGAGAAGCTTCGCGCCAGCGATGCCGAGCTCGACGCCGACATCCGCCTCCTGACGCGCCAGCTCGAGGGCTGAATTCCGCTTCGCAAGAAAAAGGCCCGCCGGATCGGTCCGACGGGCCTTTGAACGGGATCCGGGCCGCTCAGCTGCGAGGCGGCGTCGGGACCGTGATCTTCACGACTTCGCCGCTGCGCCCCGGGAAGCCGGTGAACAGCGCCTCGACCAGGCTGGGCACGAGCACGTCGAGCCGGTTGGTCTGGGAGCGTGCCTGGGCGCGTCCGTCGAACAGCGGCTGGTTGGTGCCGGCAGCACGGATGTGGAGGTCAATCTGGCTGTGATACTCGACATAGCTGTCGATCCCGCCGCGGCCGTAGCCGTACCAGAAGGGATCGTCCCATCCGTAATAGAAGGGCGAGCGGAAGCCGTAGCGCGGATAGTAGAAGCCACGACCGTAGAGGAACGGGTCGCCGTAGAACGGATCCGAGCGGACCTGCACCTGACCGTGGTCGACGCCATAGCCCAGCTGGACGGTCATCGAGGCGCTCTGCGGGCTCGCCGCCGGCGTATAGCCGCGCGCCTGAAGCTGCTGCGCGACGATCCCCGCATAACGCTGGAACTCGAGGCCGCCGTTCGCGGCCATGCCCTCGCCGGGCACGACGACGAACGTCTGGCCCTGCGGCGCCGGCATTGCCTGGTAGCGCGAAACCTCGGTGCGCAAAGTATTGGCGCAGGCCGAAAGGCCGAGCGACGCGACGCCGAGGAAAGCCGCCGCTGCAAGCTTGGAAATACGCATGACTGTACACCCCTTCGAATCGGGAAACGCGTTGAATATCAGTGGCCTCATACCACTAATCGCGGTGAACCGTCGATGAAGCGTTGCGTCAGCGGGTCAGGCCGACCGCGTCATAAGCGGCCGCGAGCGTAGGTGCCCCAAGCTCGCTTGCCCGTTCAGCGCCCGCGGCAAGAATCCGGTCGAGCTCGGCGGGGTCGCGGCGAAATTCCTCGAGCCGCCCGCGAAGGGGAGCGATCAGCGCGACCAGCGCGTCGGCCAGCGCCGGCTTGAACGCGCCGAAGCCCTGGCCGGCGAAGCGCTGCAGCACCTGCTCGACGCTTTCGCCCGTCGCTTCCGCATAGATCCCGACCAGGTTCTTCGCCTCGGGCCGGTCGTCGAGCGCCTCGAGATTGTCGGGCAGCGGTTCCGGGTCGGTCTTCGCCTTGCGGATCTTCTGGGCGATCGTCTCGTCGCTGTCGTTGAGGTTGATCCGGCTCATGTCGGACGGATCGGTCTTGGACATTTTCGACCGGCCGTCGCGAAGGCTCATGATCCGCGCCGCGGCGCCGCCGCCGATGTATGGCTCCGGCGGGACGAACAGCTCGACGTCGAAGTCATTGTTGAACTTGAGCGCGATGTCGCGGGTCAGCTCGACATGCTGCTTCTGGTCTTCGCCGACCGGGACGTGCGTCGCCCGGTAGAGCAGGATGTCGGCCGCCTGGAGGACGGGATAGGTGAACAGGCCGACCGACTTGCCCTCGCGGTCCTTGCCCGCCTTGTCCTTCCACTGCGTCATGCGGTTGAGCCAGCCCATCCGCGCCGTTCCCTGGAGGATCCAGGCGAGCTCGGCATGGGCGGGAATTGCGCTCTGGCGGAAGATGATTGATTTCTCCGGATCGATCCCGCTGGCGATCAGGGCGGCCGCCATTTCGCGGATGCTCGCGGCGAGCTGCGGCGGATCGACCTCGATGGTCAGCGCGTGAAGATCGGCCAGGAAGTAGAGGCACTGCGCCTCGTCCTGCATCCGTACCCAGCGCAGGATCGCGCCCAGAAGGTTGCCGAGATGCAGGTCGCCCGTCGGCTGGATCCCCGAAACGACGCGCATGGACGGATTATCAGGCGGCATCGGTGTACGGCCTCCGGCGCTTCAGGAGCGACTTGAAGGCCTCGCGGTCGGTCCCGCCGAGCACCCACACCAGCGGGAAGTAAACCGCCATCCCGCCGCCCACGATGGCGATTACCCCGGCGAGCCGATGGCCGAGAGATCCCACGAACCATCCGGTGAGCGCCATGCGGATGGCAAACAGCGCAGCGACCATCGCGGCCGCGGCAAGCAGTTGCCGCGCCAGCCGTGACGCCAGCCAACGCTCCACCCGGAAATGACCCCGCCGGTGCAAAAGCACATAGAGGATCGCGCAATTGAGCCACGAGCTCAGCGCCACCGCGGCGGCGAGGCCGGCGATGCCGAACGGCGGGATCAGGGCGAAATTGAGGATCACATTGGCGACCAGCACCACGACCGCGGTCTTGACCGGCGTCGCCGTGTCGCGTCGCGCATAGAAGCCTGGGGTCAGGACCTTGACGAGCACATAAGCGGGAAGCCCGAGCGCGATGATCGACAGGGTGAGGGCCGTGAAGTGGGCGTCGCGGGCGTTGAACCGCCCGGCCTCGAAGATCGCCGAGACGAGGGGCAGGGCGCTGACCGCCAGCGCCAGCGCCGCGGGGAGGCACAGCAGCATCGCGAGTTCGGCCGCCTGGCCCTGGACGCGCGCCGCCTTGTCCGCCTCGCCGATGTCGACGTGGCGGCTGACCTGGGGGAGAATCGCCGTCCCGATCGCCGCGCCGATCACGCCGAGCGGAAGCTGGTTCAGACGGTCGGCATAGTTGAACCAGCTGACCGCGCCGGTGCCGATCCGCGTCAGGAAGAAAGTGTCGATGAACACGCTTACCTGGTAGACGCCTGCGCCGAGTGTCGCCGGGACGACCACCCGGATGAACTGGCGCACGCCGGGGGTTAGCCGAGGACGCCGAATCTTGAGCACGATCCCCGCCCGCTTGCACGCTGCGATGAGCAGAGCGAGCTGGAGCACTCCGCCGATCGTCACGCCGGCGGAGACGGCCATGGCCGTGCGAGCCCCGCCCTCGCGAAAGACGATCAGCGCGCAGAGCATCGCGAGATTGAGCAGGGCAGGAGCGAAGGCCGCGGCGGTGAAGCGGGCGATACTGTTGAGGATGCCCGAAAACAGCGAGACCAGGCTGATCAGCAGCAAGTACGGAAACGTGATCCGGGTGAGGAAGGTGCCGAACGCGAGTTGGTCCCCATGCCAGCCAGTAATCGCCCAGATGAACGGCTTCATCAGCGCGATGAAGATCAATGTGAACAGGATCAGTGTCGGCAGGAAGACGGCGAGCACTTCCTCCGAAAACAGCTTCGCCTCGGTTTCGCCGCCGGACTGAAGCCGCTGGCTGTAGAGCGGCACGAAACCCGCCGAGAAAGCGCCCTCGCCGAACAGCCGCCGGAAGGTGTTGGGCAGCCGGAAGGCGACGTAGAATGCATCGGTGTAGACGCCCGCGCCGAGGATGCGCGACATCAGCATCTCGCGCGCAAAGCCGGCGATGCGGCTGACCATGGTCAGCCCACCGATCGTCCCGGTCGCTTTGTGAAGGTTCATGCGCCGATCGGCCGCGCCGGCGTCACGCTTCGGATGGAGTCTCGGGAGCGGGCGCGTCGCCCGAGCCGTTGCTTCCGCCTCCTTGCCCCTGCGCCGCCTCGACCTGCGCGAGATAGGCGCCGGCGAAGTCGATCGGGTCGAGCATCAGCGGCGGGAAGCCGGTGTTCGCCACCGCTTCCGACACGATCTGGCGCGCGAACGGGAAGATCAGCCGCGGCCCCTCGATCAGCAGGAACGGCGGCAACGCCTCCTCGGGAATGTTGCGAAGGCCGAACAGCCCGCCGTAGCTCAGGTCGACGACGAAATGGACGCCGTTCTCGGACCGCGCGGAGACCTCCATCTTGAGCACGATCTCGTGGACGTCGTCGCCCAGCTTCTCGACGTTGATGTTGAACTGGACGTCGACATTGGGCTGCACCTGCCATTGGAAGACCTGCGGCGCGCTCGGATTTTCGACCGACAGGTCCTTGATATATTGGGCAATTACCGCGACCTGGGGCTCGCCGTCGGGCGCCCCCGAGCCATTGCCCTCATTGGTCGGTTGCTGGTCCGCCATTCATCTGTCCTTGGAAAGCCGTTTCGGGTTGTTTTGGGGGCCGCTCGAAGCGCGGCGCGTTGGCTCGGGCGACTAGCAGCCGCAATTATGGGGCGCAATGGCGGCTTCGTGCGTTCGCAAGTGTTGGAATCTTGGGCCTTCGCGCATTATGTTGCAGGGCAGGATCGAAATAGGACCACAGCTTGACCGTCATCGTCATTCTCGCACTCGTCGCCTTGTTCATCGGGCTGCGCCTTTACAGCGTGCTCGGCGAGCGTACGGGCCATGAGCAGCAGCCCATCCTGAAGCCGGCCGACCCGGCGCGAGTCGAGCCGCGCGTCAGCCACCCGCCCGTCGCGGCCGCGCCAAGCCCCGATGCCGCCGACATGGCCTATGTCCCGACCGCGGGGCCCGGCGTCCGCGCGATCCTCGCCGCCGATCCGAGCTTCGACGTCGCCCGCTTCATCGAGGGCGCCAAGGCCGCTTATCGCATGATCCTCGAAGCCTTTTGGAAGGGCGACCTGGGCGAGATCCGTGGCCATGTCGATGATCACGTTTTCCAGACCTTCTCGGATGCGGTCGAGCAGCGCCAGAAGGACGAGCTTGCGCTCGAAAACCGCCTGGTCGCGATCGAGCAGGCGGTGATCGCCGAGGCGGCGGTCGACCGGAACCTTGCAGTCCTGACCGTCCGCTTCGAGGCCGACATCGCCGCGGTCACCCGCAATTCCGCGGGCGAGGTCGTCGCCGGTTCCTTGAGCGACGCCGTGCAAACCCGCGACCTGTGGACCTTCCGCCGCGACCTTTCGAGCCGCGACCCCAATTGGGTGCTGATCGAGACCGACGAGGAAGAGTGACCTTCGGCGCCCGAGCGCTCGCGCTCGCCTCCTTTCTCGTTCTCAGCGCCTGCGCCACCACTCCAGCCCCCGCGCCCGCTCCACCGCCGGCTCCGGCCCCGCGGCCTATCCCGCCAGCGCCGGTCCCGACGCCCGTGCCACCACCCGCTGTTCCGGTCGGCCCGACGGCGCGTGCGACGGGTTTCCGGGTCGAAGCGCCGCGCACGCTGAAGGCAGAGGATGCCCGCGCCGCGCTGGCTGCCTTCCGCGCGAGCTGTCCCGCGCTGATGCGGCGCCAGGACCAGTCGCAGCTGACGGGTCCCGGAAGCTGGAATGCCGTTTGCACCGAGGCGACGACCGTGTCTCCCGACTATGCGCCGGGGTTCTTCTTCTACCGCTTCGACTGGCTCAAGGTCGGCGACGGCCGTGCCTTCGCTACCGGCTATTACGAGCCCGAGATCGAGGGCTCTCGCACGCCTTTGCCCGGCTATGTGCCGGTCTACCGGGCCCCGTCGGACCTCATCCGCTGCACCAAGCCCGACGGCACGTCGGGGCGCGGTCGGATCGATCAGAGCGGCACCTGCATCCTCTATTTCACGCGTGCAGAGATCGAGGACGGCGCGCTTGCCGGCAAGGGGCTCGAGCTCGCCTGGGCCAAGGACCCGGTCGACCTCTTCTTCCTCGAAATCCAGGGTTCGGGCCGCATCCATTTCCCTGACGGCGGCGTGATGCGCATCGGCTACGCC
>DATEIK010000130.1:0-13005 GCA_035279065.1 Sphingomicrobium sp.
CGTCAGGAAGGTCTCGCGCCCGCGGATGCCAAGCTCTTCCAGCGTCTCTAGGCAATCAGCCGAAAAGCCCGGGGTCGCGACCGCAATCTTGTTGATCCCCGCGCCTGCGTAAGCGGCGAGCGTCGCGTCCGTCGCCGGCTCCAGCCATCTCGCTCGCCCGAAACGCGACTGGAAGGCGACGTCGACGTCATGGCCAAGCGCTTCCGAGAGCAGCTGGGCCGTCTTGAGACAATGGGAATGATAAGGATCGCCGAGCTCGGCCGTCCGCTGCGGCATGCCGTGAAAGCTGAGCAGCAGCTTTTCCGGCTCGAACGGCAGAGCAGCGAGTTGGCGCGAGAGATTCGACTTCAGCGCAGCGATGTACAGTGGATCGTCGTAATAAGGCGGCAGGATACGTAGCGCCGGCTGGACGCGCATCCGGGCAAGCGCAGCGAACACCGCATCGTTGGCGGTGGCGGTCGTTGCCGCGCAATATTGCGGATAAAGCGGCGCGGCGAGGATGCGCGTGCAGCCTTCGTCGACCATCCGGTCTAGCGCGGCGGCGATCCCTGGATTGCCGTATCGCATCGCATAATGGACGCTGACATCGGGTAGCCGCTCACCGAGCGCCTCTGCCTGGCGGTGGGCGATGACGCGCAGCGGCGAGCCTTCGTTCGTCCATATCTGGTTATAAGCCTCGGCGGATTTGCGCGGCCGCGTGCGCAGGATGATCCCGTGCAGGATCGGCTTCCACGCGATGGGCGGGATTTCCACGACGCGCGGGTCGCTGAGGAACTCGGCGAGATAGCGCCGCACCGCGCGCGCCTCCGGCGCATCGGGCGTGCCGAGGTTGATCAGGAGAACGCCGATTCCGGGCATCAGGCCGCCATAGGATCGAACGGCAGCGAGCGCATGCGCTTGCCGCTGCCGGCGAAGATCGCGTTGGCGACCGCGGGCGCGAGCACCGTCGTGCCGAGCCCGCTTAGGCCTCCCGGCGCGTCGCTGCTCGGAATCAATTCGACGACGATCTCGGGCGTATCGCTGAGCCTCGGCAGGCCGAGGCTTCCGATCGCCCGCGCGCGGGGCATCCCGGCGACCCATTCGGGCTCGGCAACGGTCGCCTGCGCCAGCGCCCAGATCAGCCCGCTCTCGATCTGTTGGGCGGCGATGCCGGAATTGATCACCCGGCCGCAATCGACCGCGGCCACCAGCCGATGGACCTTGACCTTGCCCTCCGCGATGCTCGCCGTGGCAACGAGGCCGATGTGCGATCCGAACGCCGAAACGCCCGCGATACCCATCGTGCTTCCGGCTCCGCCGCCGTCCCATTGCGCAAGCCGCGCCGCGCCCTGGAGGCAGCGCGCGAGGCGGCCGTTGCTCCCAAGCATCGACATGCGGAAGGCGAGCGGCTCTATTCCGGCCGCGTGCGCCAGTTCGTCGACGAAGCTTTCGATGAAGAAGGCGAACTCGCGCTGCGGCGAGCCACGCATGTAGCCCGCTTCGAACGGCGCTTTGACGGCGATCCCTTCCACGCTCGTGTTCGGGATGCCGTAAGGCGGCGCCGAGCCCTCGAGTGCAGGCCGTCCGAGCTTTTTCGGCGCGTCCTCAACGTTGAGCGACGCCAGCGCCGCGCCAAAGCCGTCGGCCAGGGCCACGCGCATCTTCCACGCCGCCGTGATCCCGCCTGCGCCGGGCAGCGCCGTCATGCGCGCGAGCCCACCGCCCGAGGGGCGATCGTGGTTCTGGCTCGCCGATTGCGACAGCACGACCTGCACCGGCTGCTTGATCGCTCTTGCAAGTTCGGTCGCGATCGGGACCGCGTCGGCTTCGAGCGCGCGTCCTGCCGGTTCGCCAACCGGCATTGGATAAAGGGTGCCGTTGCTGCTGTTGGGCGCCTGAGTCCCCGCCCAGACTTCGAGGCCGTCGCTGCCGAACCGCGCGGTCGCACTCAGCGGCTCGAGGCCGAGATGCTGCGAGGGCGCGGCAAAGTAAGTCGCCGCAAGCGGCCGCGATCCGTGCACCACGCCGTCATAATCGCCGCGGCTGAACCAGCCTTGCGCCTCGCCGTTCGCCAGCGCGTCTTGATAAAGTGGCCGCACGTCCAGGCCGCTGCGCTCGCCGGAAAAGACCGGCGCGGCTGCATGAACGGCGCGCTCTGCCGCCCACCAGGTCTCGGCGACGACCGCCAGCCAATGATCGCGCGCGGCGACGTGGCGCACCCCGGGAATGTCCCCGATCGCATCACGTGAATAGCCCAGCAGCCGCCCACCTGGAGGCGCGAGCCGCGCAGACGCGAACAGCAGGCCAGGCAACCGGACGTCGCCCGCGAACCGCATCTTGCCCGTCGCCTTTGCGGGGCCGTCGAGACGCGGCAGCGGCTGGCCGATGAGCCGGCCCTTGGTTTCCTGCCGCAACGGCGGGTTGCGCGGCGGTGTCCGCTCGGCGGCTTCCTCGGCGAGCTCGCCGAAGGTGAAGCTGCGCCCCGCGTTGAGGACGAACCCGTCGGCGGTCTGGCATTCCGAGGGATCGACGGTCCAGCGGTCCGCGGCGGCGCCGACGAGCATGGTCCGCGCCACCGCCGCAGCATGCCGCAACGGCTCCTCGAACGCCCGGACGGACGTCGACGCGGCGGTGATGCGCAGGCCGTCGGGCCAACCTTCGTCTTTAGCCAGCGGATTGCCATAGGTCTTGGTCAGCGGTGCGGGCTCGACCGCGATCGTTTCCCACGCGGCGCCCAGCTCATCGGCGACGATCTGTGGCAGGGCTGTCCACACGCCCTGGCCGGTCTCGGTCTGCGGGACGGCGACAGTGATCCGGCCGTCGCGCGCGACCTTGATGAAATTGCCGAACGCTTCCTCGTCCGGGCGCACAGCAAGGTCGCTGCGCGCGTGGCGTGGCCAGATGGCGAACGCGACGATCAGGCCGACGCCCGCGCCCCCGCCGATCAGCACCGTCCGCCGGTCGACCTTCAACGCGCGTACTGCGCTTTCAGCGACTGCCGGTCGATCTTGCCGGTGCCGAGGCGGGGCAGGGGCTCGGGCGAGAAGATGAAGCGCGACGGGATCTTGAACTTGGCCAGCCGCTCCTCGAGGAAGCCCTGCAGCTCGTCCTCGGTCAGGCCGTCGCGGGGATGAATGACCGCGACCGGCACTTCGCCGAGCCGCTCGTCGGGCGCTGCGAACACGCTCGCCTCGCCGACCTTCGGGCAGGCGTAGCAGGCCGCCTCGACTTCAGCCGCTGAGATATTCTCCCCGCCGCGGATGATGATGTCCTTCTTCCGGTCGACGATGAACAGATAGCCATCTTCGTCGAGATAGCCGATGTCGCCGGTCCGCACCCAGCCGTCCGCCGTGAGCAGTTCTTCGGTGGCCTGCCGCGCCTCCCAGTAGCATTTGATCGCCGCGGCGGTGCGAATGGCGATCTCGCCTGTCTCGCCCGTCGCGAGGTGCCGGTCGCCTTCGCCAAGGATCGACACTTCGACCAGCGGTCTGGCCGCTCGGCCCGTCGAGCCGGGCTTGGCGGCATAATTGGACCAGAAATTGATCGCGCCCACGGCGTTGGTTTCGGTGAGTCCGTAGCCGAGCGCCGGTTGGGCGTCGGGAAACTCCTGCTTCAGTCGCTCGACGTGGCTGATCGGCCGCGGTGCACCGCCGGCGGTGATGTCGCGCAGCGACGACAGGTCGTATTTGTGCCGGTCCGCGTGCGTCATGAGCTCGAGGCTCATCGTCGGCACGCCGACGAAATAGGTGATGCGCTCCTTCTCGATCAGCCGCAGCGCCTCGCCCGCGTCCCACTTGGGCATCATCACCATGCAGCGCCCGACCACGAAGCTGTTGAGCATCACCGGTACTTCGCCCGTGACGTGGAACAGTGGCACGTTCAGCAGCGTCCGGGGAATCGGCGGCGGATTACCTTGGCGCTCGAGCAGGCCGCGCAGCACCATCAGCCCCGTCGCATAGGAATAGGTCGCGGTGGTCACCGCGCGGTGCGTGGACAGCGCGGCCTTGCAATTGCCCGTCGAGCCGGAGGTGAACAGCAAGGTGGCGTCGTCCTCAGCCTCGATCTCGGGCAAGGTCGCCTCATCATTGCCCAGCAACTCGGCGATCGATTCCTCGACCGGCCGCTCGATCAATAGGGTCACGACGTCGCAGCCCTCGCACAGCCGCGAGATTCGAAAGGCGCGAGCGATGTCGGCGAGCACCAGCTTGGGCTGCGCGAGACCGAGCGCATGCTCCATCTCGCGCGCTTCCCACCAGCCGTTGACCAGTGTCGCGATGGCGCCCGCCTTGACGATTGCCATGTAGCTGACGACCCACGACGGGCAGTTGCGCATGGCGATTGCGACGCGATCGCCCTTGGCGATGCCGCGCGCCACCAATCCGCGCGCGAGGCGGTCGGAAATCCGGTCGAGGTCGGCGAAATTCAGCCGCTCGGCGTCCGTGACCACGGCTTCCCGGTCGGCGTACAGTTCGCAGAATGCTCGGAACAGTCCAGGCAGGGTCGCGGGAAAATTGCCGATGATCGAGCGGCCGCGCTCGTCGCGCTCGACGACGAGCGGGCCGCCGGGCCCGGTGAGCTCGGCCAGCATCTCGTCGTAGCGGCGGTCGAGCTCGCTCGGCATGGAACGCCCCAGTCTCCTTTGCCTTTATAGCCACCCGCCTTATGAGGCGCTCAACTGTGATGGGGAAGCCCTTGCAAGCCGCCGATTATTCCCGCTTTACCGCCTTCCCCGACCTCGGCCTGTCGCCGGTCGCGCTGCACCTCGGGCCGTTCGACCTGCGATGGTACAGCCTTGCCTACCTCGCCGGCATCATCGTCGGTTACTGGTATCTCTTGAAGCTGATCGACAAGCCGGGCTCGCCGATGGGTCGGCGCCACGCCGATGATCTCGCTTTCTATGCCGCCGTCGGTATCTTTCTCGGCGGCCGCCTCGGCTACGTACTGTTCTACAACCTCGGCCAGTATCTGAGGCATCCGATCGAAATCCTGAAGCTGTGGGACGGCGGCATGTCCTTCCACGGCGGCGTGATCGGCACCTCGCTCGGCATTCTCTATTTCGCGCGCAAGGAGAAATTGTCGTGGCTCCGGATCCACGATTATGTCGCCTGCTGCGTGCCGTTCGGACTGTTCTTCGGTCGCCTCGCCAACTTCATCAACCAGGAGCTGTGGGGCGCACAGACCAACGTCCCCTGGGCGATCCGCTTCCAGGAGATTACGCCGCTCGGACTGGTCCTCGGCCCGCCGCGACATCCGAGCCAGCTCTACGAGGCCGTGCTCGAAGGCGTGGTCCTGTTCGCGATCCTGTGGTGGATGTTCTGGAAGACGCAGGCCCGTTACGAGCCCGGCAAGCTCGTCGGCGCCTTCCTGTTCTTCTACGGCCTGTTCCGCTTCGGCATCGAGTTCATCCGCGAGCCCGATCAGCAGCTCGCCGCCTTCGCCCAGGCGACGCATCTCCACATGGGCCAGTGGCTGTCGCTGCCCATGATCCTCGGCGGACTGTGGCTGATGTGGACGGCGAAGAAGCGCCGGGTCCGCGTTGAACCGACCGTGGGCAACGCAAGCGTCGCGTGACTCCGCTCGAGCGCGCGTTGCATGAGCGGATCAGGGCAGAGGGGCCGATCACGGTCGAGGCCTATATGGAGGCCTGTAACAGCTATTATTACTCAACTCGCGACCCCCTCGGAGCGGCGGGCGACTTCACCACCGCGCCGGAGATCAGCCAGATGTTCGGCGAGCTGATCGGCGCGGCGCTGTCGGACTGTTGGAAGCGCGCGGGCGAACCGGCCGATGCCGTGTACGCCGAGCTGGGTCCCGGCCGGGGCACGCTCGCCGCCGATGCGTTGCGCGTGATGCGCGCGTCGGGGTTCGGTGGGGAGGTTCACTTCGTCGAGACGAGCCCGGTGCTTCGCGATGCCCAGGGGCGGGCCGTTCCGGTCGCGCACTGGCATGAAGGCATCGCCGCGCTGCCGGAGAAACCGCTTCTGCTCGTCGCCAATGAGTTCCTGGATGCGCTGCCGGTGCGCCAGCATGTCCGCGGCGTCGAACGGCACGTCGAAAGCATCGGCGGGCGTCTCGCCTTCGACCGCGACGGGGAAATCGTCGAAACATCACCGGCGCGCGAGGAAGCTGTGCGCATGGTTGCCCACCATCTCGTCGAGCACGGCGGAGTCGCGCTGTTCGTCGACTACGGGCATGCGCGCGCCGCGCCTGGCGAGACGCTCCAGGCGGTTCGAGACCATCGCTACGTGTCCGTGCTCGAAAGCCCCGGAGAGCACGACCTCACGGCCCACGTCGATTTCGAGTCGTTGGCGTGTTGGGCAGGTAGTTCAGGCGCGCAAGCCACGGCGGTGGCCCATCAGGGCTCGTGGCTTCGCGCGCTCGGAATCGAGGCGCGGGCGGCGGCGCTCATCCGGTCAAACCCCGAACGCAACGACGAGATACGCTCGGCGGTGGAGCGACTCACGGCACCCGGCCAAATGGGAGAGCTGTTCAAGGTGATCGCCATCCATTCGCCCGACTGGCCCGCGCCCGCGGGGTTCGCGTGAGCATCGCCTATCGCGATGGACAGCCCGCGGACGGCGCCGCGCTCGACCGGCTGTTCGACACGGTCTTTTGCGAGACTTTCGGACATTTGTACCGCGCCGAAGACCTCAAGGCGTTCCTGACCAGCTACGGCGTCGGCGACTGGGAGCGCGACCTCACCGATCCAGCTCATGCCTTCCGGGTCGCCGAAGCCGATGGGGAGATCGCCGGCTATGTGAAGCTGGGTCCCCTGGAGATTCCGGTGGAAAGCTCGCGGCCAGGGCTGCTGCTCGACCAGATTTACGTCGCCAGCGAGCACCACGGGGCCGGGATCGCGTCAGCGCTGATGGATTGGACGCTGGCCGAAGCTCGGACGCGCGGGGCCGAGGAGCTTTACCTCACCGTCTTTATCGACAACCATCGCGCGCGCCGCTTCTACGACCGCTATGCCTTCGAGCCGGTCGGCCGCTACGACTTCATGGTCGGAGAACAGGCCGACCATGACATCATCATGCGGAAGCTGCTGTGAGCGAAGTCGAAGCGATCCGTGCCCCGGTGCTGGGCGATCTGCCGCATGGCTTTTTGGGCCGCCGCGGCGGTGTCTCCACCGGCGATCTCGCGGGGCTCAACGTCGGCTACGGCAGCAGCGACGACCGCGCCGCGATCGACGAGAACCGGCGCCGCGCGATTGCCGCGGTGTTGCCTGGGGCCGAGCTCGCGACGGTCCACCAGATCCATTCGGCAAGCGTGGTCCATGTCGAACGGCCCTGGCCGCAGGGCGAGCGGCCGCGCGCCGACGGCATGGTGACCGATCGACCGAACCTGCTGCTCGGCATCCTCACGGCAGATTGCGCGCCGGTGCTGTTCGCCGATGCCGAAGCCGGCGTGATCGGCGCAGCCCATGCCGGGTGGCGCGGCGCGCTCGCCGGTGTGACTGACGCGACGATCGCTGCCATGGAGCAGCTTGGCGCCGGGCGTCACCGTATCGCCGCGGCCATCGGCCCATGCATTGCGCAGGCGTCCTACGAGGTGGGCGAGGATTTCCGGACCGCGTTCGCGAACCAGGAGCCGGGAAGCGAGCGCTTCTTCGTCGAAAGCGCGACCGGCAAGCCGCACTTCGACCTGCAGGGCTATCTGGTTCATCGGCTGCTCGTCGCGGGGATCGAAGAGGCCGAGGCGTTACAGCTCGACACCTACGATGATCCCGGCGGCTTCTACAGCTATCGTCGCGCGACGCACCGCGGCGAGCCCGATTATGGGCGACAAGTCAGCCTTATCGGCCTGCGCGCTTAATCCGCTTGAGCGAAGAGAGCGACGGGCCTAGCCCCGCTCGCGAATTCAGGAGATTTTTCGTGCCCAACGAGAATGAAGCCAGCGCTGAATCATCGCAGCACCGGCCGCCACGTCCCTCGCCGACCAGCGTCGGCAACCATAAGCTCAAGCCCCAGACTTTGATGCTCGGCTACGGCTTCGACCCGGAGCTCAGCGAAGGCTCATTGAAACCGCCGATCTTCCTCACCTCGACCTTCGTGTTCGAAAATGCGGCGGCCGGAAAGCGCTTCTTCGAGGGCGTTACGGGCAAGCGCCCGGGCGGCGCGGAAGGCCTTATTTATTCGCGCTTCAACGGGCCTAACCAGGAGATCCTCGAGGACCGCCTCGCGGTGTGGGAAGATGCCGACGACGCGCTTGCGTTCTCCAGCGGCATGTCGGCGATCGCGACCCTGTTCCTCACCTTCGTCCAACCGGGCGACGTGGTGGTTCACTCGGGGCCGCTCTACGCCGCGACCGAAACGCTGATCGCCAAGATCCTTGGCCGCTTCGGCGTCTCGTGGCTCGATTTTCCCGCCGGGGCCACGCGTGAGGAGATCGACGACGTTCTCGCCCGCGCCAAGGCCAAGGGTCGCGTCAGCCTCATTTACCTCGAAAGCCCGGCCAACCCGACCAACCAGTTGGTCGACGTCGAGGCCGTTGCCGCCGCCCGCGATGCCGCGTTCGACGCCGATACGGCGCCGCCGATCGCCATCGACAACACCTTTCTCGGGCCGCTGTGGGCCAAGCCGCTCGCCCAGGGCGCCGACCTCAGCGTCTACAGCCTGACCAAATATGTCGGCGGACACAGCGATCTCGTCGCCGGCGGACTGGTCGGCGATGGCCAGCTCATCAACCAGGTCCGGATGATCCGCAACACCATCGGCACCATCTGCGACCCCAACACCGCGTGGATGCTTCTGCGCAGCCTCGAAACGCTCGAGCTCAGGATGGAGCGGGCGGGCGAGAATGCGCGCAAGGTGTGTGAATTCCTCAAGAGCCACCCGAAGGTCGAGAAGATCGGTTATCTCGGCTTCCTCGAGGATGGCTCGCGCCAGGCGGACATTTTCCGCCGGCATTGCGCCGGTCCCGGCTCGACCTTCTCGCTTTACCTGAAGGGCGGTGAAAAAGAGGCGTTCGCCTTCCTCGACGCGCTGCAGATCGCGAATCTCGCCGTCAGCCTTGGCGGCACCGAGACCCTCGCCAGCGCGCCCGCGGCGATGACCCATCTGTCGGTCCCTGATGAGCGCAAAAAGCAGCTCGACATCACCCCGAACCTCCTGAGGATTTCGATCGGGGTCGAGGACGCCGACGACCTGATCGCCGACTTCGCCAACGCGCTTCAGGCCGTTTAGCCGGCGACTCCGCCGATCCAAGTGCGCGCGACCGTGAAGTCGTCGCGCATGGCAATGAGATCGGCGCGGAAGCCGGCACGGATCGTGCCCACCTTGTCGCCGAGGCCGAGGAAGTGAGCAGGCGAGTGGCTTGCCATCTCGGCCGCTGCGCCAAGGCCAATCCGGCCCTGCTCGATCGCGTTGGCTATCGCGGAGGCCATGGTCAGCGTTGACCCGGCCAGCACGCCGTCTTCGCTCACCAGCCGGTCGCCTTCCCGCTGGATCGCGCGGCCCTGCAGCATGAACTCCTGGTCGTCCGCGCCGACGGTCGGCATGGCGTCCGTGACCAGCATGAGCTTGTCGATGCCCTTGGCATTGATCGCGACGCGCAGGCTTGCCGGGTGGATATGATGGCCGTCGACGATCAGGCCGGCGTAGGTCGACCGGTCCTCGAGCGCGGCACCGACCATGCCCGGCGCGCGGTTGGTCAGCTGCGACATGCCGTTGAACAGGTGCGTGAAGCCGGTCATCCCGGCATCGAGCGCCGCTCGCACGGTCTCGTAATCGGCGTCCGAATGCCCGGCCGAGACGATTACGCCCGATTGCACGAGCTGCGCGATCTGGGCCGGCGTCACGCATTCGGGGGCGACCGTCACCAGGGTTCGGCCGTTGCGCGCCGACGACAGCAATTCGACGAAGCGGTCCTCGAACGGCTGCAGCATCGAAGCGAGGTGGATTCCGCGCCGGGCCTTGCTGAGGAACGGGCCCTCGATGTGGATTCCGAGCACGCCCGGCACCCCCGCGCCGATCGCTTCGTCGACGGCGACGATGCCGCGCTCGATCACCGAGAAATCATCGCTGATCAGCGTTGGGAGCAAGCCGGTGGTCCCGAACCGGCGATGCGCGGCGGCGATGATCGCAATCGTCTCGACCGACGGGTCGTCGTTGAACAGGCGTCCGCCGCCGCCGTTGACCTGAACGTCGATGAAGCCCGGCAGAAGCAATTGCCCGTGGAGATCGATCAGCTCCGCGTCCGACGGCGGCGATGCGCAGACCTCGCCGATCCGGTCGCCTTCGATGACGACGCAGCAATCCTCGCGCAGCTCGCCGCCGATCAACACACGGGCATTGGCGAGCGCGATTCCCATCAGCGGGTCTCGGTGACCTTGGCGAGGTGCGGCGGCCGGTCCGGGTCGAGCCCGCGCGCGAGTGCCAGGGCGTTGGCGAGCCGGTAGAAGCTCGCGATTTGCAGCACGGGCGCGATCAGCGGGTCCGCGGCGACAACCGGCAGCTGGATTCCCGGCGCGCCGTGAATGCCGGCGCTCATCATCGACGCACCGCGTCCCGCGAGATTGTGCGCGAGGTCGACCATGCCTTCGAGGCTCTGGTCGGGCTGGGCGAAGAGCAAGACTGGAAAGCCCGGCCGCAACAGGGCCATCGGACCGTGGCGGAGCTCGGCGCCGCTGATGCCCTCGGCGTGCAAGCCGCACGTCTCCTTGAGCTTGAGCGCTGCTTCCTGCGCGATGGCCAGGCCCGGCCCGCGCCCGACGGCATACATACTGCTCGCGTCGGCCAGCACTCCAATCGCGCCGCTCCAGTCGAGTTCCCACGCCTGCTCGAGCTTTTCGGGAAAAGCGGACAGGGCGGAAGCAATCGATTGATCGCCGCTCCACGCCGCAAGCAAATCGAGGACCGCCGCGAGGCTGGCGATGAACGTCTTCGAGGCGGCGACGCTGCGCTCCGGGCCGGCCGCCAGCGGAATCGTGACGTCGGCCAGCTCGGCGAGCGGCGAGTCCTCGGCGTTGACCATGGCGACGAGGAACGCTCCGCTCTCCTGCGCCTGTGCAGCCGCACTGAGCAGGTCGGGGCTTCGGCCCGACTGCGAGATGGCGAGCACTGCCGAGCCGGCGAGATCGGGAGTCGAATCGTAGATGGACGCGATCGATGGCGACAGCGAGCTGGTCAGGACTCGCATGCGTTGCTCGATCATGTAGCGCGCGAAGGTCGCGGCATGATCGGAGCTGCCGCGAGCGAGGGTCACCACCGCGCGCGGGGCCAGAGCGCGCAGGCGCTCGCCGAGCTCGCGCATTGGGGCGGCGTTGCGCTCGCGTTGCCGCCTGACGACGGCCGGAGCCTCGGCCGCCTCGCGGAACATCCAGGTTTCGGACGCGTGCCGTTCAACCGGTGACGAGCGAGGTCCCCCCAGGCCCATTCACCGCGCCCCGACGCTGAGCTCGGCGACGAAGTCATAGGCGTCGCCGCGGTAGTAGGATTTGGTGAGCTCGACCGTGCGGCCGTCGGCGGCGAACCCGCGTCGCTCGATCTCGAGCCCGGCGCAGCCTTCCTCGATGCCCAGCAATTGCGCCTGTTCGGGAGTGAACAGCACCGCGCGCAAGCGCTGTAGCACGCGCACCGGCCGCGCATCGCCGAGCGCGTCGTAGAGCGAGTCGCCGACCGACTCGAGCGAAGCGAGCGAATCCTTGGGCACGGTCGCATGCTCGATCGCCATCGACTCGCCGTCGGCGTAGCGGATGCGGCTCAGGCGGTAGACCGGCGTTCCCGGACTCAGCCCCAGCGCCAGCGCCTCCTCGGGCATGACGGTGCCTTCGCCACGCGACAGCCACTCGCTGTGCGGCTGGCGGCCGCGCGAGAGCATGTCTTCCGTGAAGGAGGAAATGGTGGCGAAGTTCTTTTCGACTCGGGCCGCGACGAACGTGCCGGCACCCTGACGGCGCGTGAGCAGGCGCGCCTGGACCAGTCCGTCGAGCGCCTTGCGCACGGTCACGCGCGACACCCGGTAGGCGTCGGCGAGATCGCGTTCGGCCGGAAGCGCTTCGTCGGGCGCGAGGACGTGATTTTCGATTGCGCTGCGCAGGACGCGCTGGAGCTGGAGATAGAGCGGCGCAGCGCCGCCGCTGTCCAGTTTCCCCACCCGCTCGACGAACATCCACCCCACTCCTTCCCGCGTGTAGTGTGAAGCTTCGCTAAGGCCTTTTCAATACCAAATTATGACAAAAATCGCATTGGTCTGCATTTTGGTATTGCATTTGGCGTCGGATTGGCGACTAATGCACCCCGCACGCCGACTGCAACAAGAGGAAGCGGCCGGCGAATTGGTCACGCTTTGGTTTGGTCCAATCGAAAAGACAGTCTTCAGAGGGGGAAGGCGATGCTCGAAGCTTCATCCATTCGGCGCAAGGCGCTCTTCGCATGCACCGCGAGCACGCTCGCGCTGGCCATCGCGACTCCGGCAATCGCTCAGACGACCAACCCGGCCGACGACGAGCAAAAGCCGAAGGTCACGACCGACCAGATCCAGGGCGAGGTCGGGCCGGCTCAAGTCCGCACGGGCACGAGCAACAATCCCGACGAGATCGTCGTCACCGGCATCCGCGCCTCGATCCAGGCGTCGATCGACCGCAAGCGCCGTTCCGATGTCGTCTCCGAAGTCGTCACCGCGCAGGACATCGGCAAGTTTCCCGACAAGAACGTCGCCGACTCGCTCGGCCGCCTGACCGGCGTCAACGTCGTCACCGGCTCGGCCAACGCCGGCGGTTTCGCCGAGAACCAGTCGGTGTCGATTCGCGGCACCGATCCGGCGCTCAACCTCACCATCCTCGACGGCCACGGCATCGCCACGGGCGACTGGTTCGTGCTCGACCAGACCGCCGGCGGCCGCAGCTTCGACTACAGCCTGCTGCCGTCCGAGATCGTCGGGCGGCTCGAAGTCTATAAGGCGAGCGAGGCCGACATTCCCGAAGGCGGCGTCGGCGGCACCATCAACGTCATCAGCCGCCGGCCGTTCGACCTTCCCTCCGGCAGCTTCAGCCTGACCGCGCAGGGCAATTACAACGACCTCGCC
>DATEIK010000131.1:0-4589 GCA_035279065.1 Sphingomicrobium sp.
CGCGGCCGCCTGTGGCTTCTGCAGGTAATTGCGCCACGCGATGTAGAGGCCGACCAGCATCACGATCGTCGGGGTGAGCTTCACCCACAGCGCGGATTGGTGCGCGGCATGCGCGAGATGCTCGCTGAAGGCGATGCTCTGCCGCCAGAATTCGGGTGCCCGCGCGGCATCGACGAAGATGTCGTGGAAGAACTGCCCGGCGAACACTGCTCCGACCGCGAGCAGGCCGATCGGGACGAGCATCGTGAGCGGGCTCTCGTGCGGATGGTAGCCACCCGCGCCGCTCGGCGGGAGGCCGGGCTCGTGCGCGCTGTCACCATGCTCTTCGCCGGGCGACTCATGAACATGGTGGAGAGCGTGCTGGATGTGCTCCGACGAGGCCCAGCGCGGCTCCCCGAAGAACGTCAGGAAGATCAGCCGCCACGAATAGAAACTGGTCAGCAGGGCGGCGAGCGCGCCGAGCCAGAATGCGATGACGCCGGGCACCGAGCCGCTCGCCCAGGCGCTCTCGAGGATCGCGTCCTTCGACCAGAAGCCCGCGAAGCCGACCGGGCCAACCCCGACGCCCGTGATCGCCAGCGTGCCCGCGACCATCACCCAGAAGGTGATCGGGATCTCGCGTCGGAGCGCGCCGTAATAGCGCATGTCCTGCTCGTGGTGCATGGCGTGGATCACGCTGCCCGCGCCGAGGAATAGCAGCGCCTTGAAAAAGGCGTGAGTGAACAGGTGGAACATCGCCGCCCCGTAGGCGCCGACGCCGGCGGCGAAGAACATGTAGCCCAATTGCGAGCAGGTCGAATAAGCGATCACGCGCTTGATGTCGTTCTGCGCGCAGCCGACCGTCGCCGCGAAGATGCAGGTCGCGGCGCCGACGTAGGTGACAACGTGCATCGCCGTCGCGCTCGTCTCGAACATCGGCGACAGGCGGCAGACCATGAACACGCCCGCAGTCACCATGGTCGCGGCATGGATCAGCGCGCTGACCGGCGTCGGGCCTTCCATCGCGTCGGGCAACCAGGTGTGCAGGCCAAGCTGCGCCGACTTGCCCATCGCACCGATGAACAGGAGGACACAGAGCAAGGTCATCGTGTCGACCCGCATCCCGGCAAACCCGATGGTCGATCCGGCGACCGCCGGTGCGGCGTGGAGGATCGCCGGGATCGAAACGGTGCCGAACACCAGGAACGTGCCGAAGATGCCGAGGCTGAAGCCGAAATCGCCGACGCGGTTGACGACGAACGCCTTGAGCGCCGCCGCATTGGCACTCGGCTTGTGGTACCAGAAGCCGATCAGAAGGTAGGAGGCGAGGCCGACGCCTTCCCAGCCGAAGAACATCTGGACCAGGCTGTCGGCGGTCACCAGCATCAGCATCGCGAAGCTGAACAGCGACAGATAGGCGAAGAACCGCGGCTGGCCCGGGTCCTCCTCCATATAGCCCCAGCTGTAGAGGTGGACGAGGCTGGAGACGGTGGTGACGACGACCAGCATGACCGCGGTCAGCGGGTCGAGCCTGAGCGCCCAGTCGACGTTCATTGTCCCCGAATGAATCCAGTCGAGGACCGGGACCACGGTCGCGCCCGCGTTGCCGCCGATATATTCGAAGAAGATCGGCCAGCTGAACAATGCGCCGACGAACAATGCGCCGGTCGTCACGACCTTGGCGGCCGTACTGCCGATCCAGCGCGCGCCGAGACCGGCGACGACCGCTGCGAACAGCGGAAGGAAAACGATCAGGATCAGGGGATGCATCAGCCGCGCATCCTGTCCGCTGCGTCGACCGCGATGGTGCCGCGGCGGCGGAAGAAGATGACGAGGATGGCAAGGCCGATCGCGGCCTCGGCGGCGGCGACCGTCAGGACGAACATCGCCAGCACCTGCCCGGTCAGATCGCCGAGATAGGCGGAGAAAGCGACGAGGTTGATGTTCACCGCGAGCAGGATCAGCTCGATCGCCATCAGCATCAGGATGACGTTGCGGCGATTGAGGAAGATGCCGAGCACGCCGATCGTGAACAGGATCGCAGCGACCGTGAGGTAGTGAGAAAGCCCGATCACAGCTTCACCCCCTCGCCGACGGCGGGATCGGTGTTGCGGATCGCATCGGCCGGGCGCCGCGCGATCTGGCGCGACACCTTGGGCGTGCGAAGGTCGCCGCGGCGGCGATGCGTCAGCACGATTGCCCCGACCATCGCCACCAGCAGGATCAGCCCCGCGAGCTCGAACGGGAACAGATAGCGGCTGTAAAGCAGCTGTCCCAGGGCGACGATGTTCGGCTGGCTCGCGGCAGGGATCGCGTGACCGCTCATCGTCGGCCCGGCCTTCCACCCCATGGCGGCGACCACGATCTCGGCAAGCAGGACGAAGGCGATGATCAACCCGAACGGCAGGTTGCGCGTGAACCCCGAGCGAAGCTGCGCGAAGTCGATATCGAGCATCATCACGACGAACAGGAACAGCACCGCTACCGCGCCGACGTAGACGATCACCACCAGCATCGCGATGAACTCGGCGCCCATCAGCAGCATGAGGCCCGCGGCGTTGAAGAACGCGACGATCAGCCACAGCACGCTGTGCACCGGATTGCGGGCGAAAATGACCGCCACCGCGGATGCGATGGTCAGCGTCGCGAACAGGTAAAAGGCGAGAACGCCGACCATCAACGCCACTCGTCATTCCCGCGCAAGCGGGAATTTGGCCCAACAAAGAAGCTCGATCCGCGCTTCCGCGGGAATGACGAAAAGGAGGTCACGGGAAAGCCCTGTTTCACGAAGCTGCGCGCCGCCTACCGATACGGTGCATCGGCGGCAAGGTTGGCGGCGATCGCCTGTTCCCACTTGTCACCGTTGGCGAGCAATTTGGCCTTGTCGTACAGCAGTTCCTCGCGCGTCTCGGTCGCGAATTCGAGGTTCGGCCCTTCGACGATCGCGTCCACCGGACAGGCTTCCTGGCAGAGGCCGCAATAGATGCATTTGACCATGTCGATGTCGTAGCGCGTGGTGCGGCGGCTGCCGTCCTCGCGCGGCTCGGATTCGATGGTGATCGCGAGCGCGGGGCAAATCGCCTCGCACAGCTTGCACGCGATGCACCGCTCCTCGCCGTTGGGGTAACGGCGCAGCGCATGCTCGCCGCGGAACCGGGGGCTCTGCGCCGCCTTCTCGTACGGGTAATTGATCGTCGCCTTGGGCTTGAAGAAATATTTCAGGGTCAGCCAATGGGCCTGAAGGAATTCCCACAGGGTGAAGGCCTTGATGGTGCGGGAAATCATGCGCCCGCTCCTCCGTAGCGCGTGAGCATCAACCATCCAGACACGAGGAACACGAACAAGAGTGACAGCGGCAGAAAGACCTTCCAGCCGAGCCGCATCAGCTGGTCGTAGCGATAGCGCGGCACCGTCGCCTTCACCCAGCCGAAGCAGAAGAAGAAAAAGCCCATCTTCAGGAACAGCCAGAACAAGCCCGTCAGCGCCGGCGTGAAGAAGAACCAGTAGAGCGGCGCCCAGTCGACCGGCGGCAGCCATCCGCCCCAGAACAGGATGGCGTTCAGCGCGCACATCAGGATGACGTTGGCATATTCTCCGAGCCAGAAGAGCGCGAAGCTCATCGACGAATATTCGGTCTGGTGGCCGGCGACGAGCTCGCTCTCGGCCTCGACCAGGTCGAACGGCGTGCGGAAGGTCTCGGCCATCGAGCTGATGAAGAACACCACCCACATCGGGAACAGCAGCAGGTTGAAGCCGAAGCCGTTGAACAAGCCGAGCCCGAAGCCCTGCTGGAGCACGACGATCTGCGAGAGGTTGAAGGTGCCGGCGTAAAGCACGACCGTGATCAGCACGAACCCGATCGAGACTTCGTAGCTGACCATCTGCGCGGCCGCGCGGAGCGCCGAAAAGAAGGGGTATTTGGAGTTGGAGGCCCAGCCCGCGACGATCACGCCGTAGACACCGAGCGAGCTCGCCGCGAGGATGTAGAGCAACCCGACATTGACGTCGGCGAGCACCACCCCGGGCGCGAACGGCACCACCGCCCAGACGATCAGCGCGACGGTGAAGGTGACGATCGGCGCGATCAGGAACAGGCCTTTGTTGGCGCTGGTCGGGATGATGGTTTCCTTGAGAAAGACCTTGAGGCCGTCGGCGAAGCTCTGCAGCAGCCCCCACGGGCCGACGACGTTCGGCCCGCGCCGGAGCGCCATCGCGGCCCAGATCTTCCGCTCGGCATAAATGATCATCGCTACCGCGAGCATCAGCGGCAGCGCGATGACGAGAATGCCGATGACCGTGGCGACGAACCACGCCCAGCCATAGGTCATGCCCCAATGCTGGAAGAGGTCGGTCACTCCGCCGCCTCCTCGTAGTGGAGGCCCTGGACCAGTTCCTCGGAGCAGCGCTGCATGGTCGGACTCGCGCGGCAGATGGCGTTGGTCAGGAAGAAATCGGCGATCGGGTAGCGGACCGGCCCTTCGGCTTTGGCGGCGAGCTTCGGCGGCGACCACGGCAAGTCGATCAACCCGTCGCGGCCGAGCTCAGGATAGTCCGCGACCATCGCGGCGCGGAGCTGCGCGAAATTGTCGAACGGCAGCTTCTTGCCCACA
>DATEIK010000132.1:0-39324 GCA_035279065.1 Sphingomicrobium sp.
CAGATCTTCACCCAGAACGTGATCGGCCCGATCTTCTTCGAGATCATCCAGCGCAAGGGCAACGAGGGCTTCGGCGAGGGCAATTTCAAGGCGCTGTTCGAGAGCATCGAGCTCGACCAGATGCGCAGGGGCGTCCTCTGAGCGACGCCTACATTTGCGACTACGTCCGCACGCCGATCGGCCGCTACGCCGGCGCGCTGGCGCACGTCCGCGGCGATGATCTCGCGGCGATCCCGATCAAGGCGCTGATCGAGCGCAATCCAAAGGTCGATTGGTCCGAGCTCGACGACGTGATCCTCGGCTGCGCCAACCAGGCGGGCGAGGACAACCGCAACCTGGCGCGCATGGCCGGCTTGCTCGCGGGCCTTCCCGACAGCTCCGGCGGGGTCACCTTGAATCGCCTGTGCGGATCGGGGCTCGACGCGGTGGCGATGGCCGCGCGCGCGATCCGCGGCGGCGAATCCGATTTGATCGTCGCCGGCGGCTCGGAAAGCATGAGCCGCGCGCCGTTCGTCATGTCCAAGGCGGAGCAGCCGTTCAGCCGCAACGCCGAAATCTACGACACGACCATCGGCTGGCGCTTCGTCAACCCGAAGATGAAGGACGCTTACGGCGACGACACCATGCCGAGCACGGCCGAGAATGTCGCGCAGGACTTCCAGATCAGCCGCGCCGACCAGGACGCCTTCGCACTCCGGAGCCAGGAAAAAACCGCCAGGGCGCAGGCGAATGGGCGCTTGGCGGCCGAGATCGTCGCGGTCGAGATTCCCCAGCGCAAGGGCGACCCGCTAATCGTCGACAAGGACGAGCACCCCCGCGCGACGACGCTCGAGGCGCTCGCCAAATTAAAGCCGATTGTCCGCGCCGACGGCACCGTGACCGCGGGCAACGCCTCGGGCGTCAACGACGGCGCTGCGGCAATCATAATCGCATCGGAAGAAGCCGCGAAGCGCAACGGCCTGACCCCAAAGGCGCGCGTGCTCGGGGCGGCGGTCGCGGGCGTCCCTCCGCGCATCATGGGCATCGGCCCGGCGCCCGCTTCGGAAAAGCTGATGAAGCGCCTGGGCCTCAAGATCGGCGACTTCGACGTGATCGAGCTGAACGAGGCCTTCGCCGCGCAGGGCCTTGCCGTGCTGCGCCAATTGGCTCTTCCCGACGACACGGAACAGGTGAACCCCAACGGCGGCGCGATCGCGCTCGGCCACCCGCTCGGCATGTCGGGCGCGCGGCTTGCGCTGACCGCGACCGAGGAGCTTCAGCGCAATGGCGGCAGGCTCGCGCTCGCCACCATGTGCATCGGCGTCGGGCAGGGCATCGCGCTGGCGCTCGAACGGGTGTAAAACCGGCCCATGGCGACGGCGGTGAAAATCCTGGACGAAGCGGCAGTCCTGGCCGCGCTCGCCGACATTCCCGATCCCGAAATCCCGGTCTTGACGATCGGCGATCTCGGCATCGTTCGCGGTTTCGTCGCCGATCCGCCGCGCGTCCGGATCAGCCCGACCTACACCGGCTGCCCGGCGACGGTCGCGATCGAGCATTCGATCCGCGAGGCGCTCGACAAGGCTGGTTTCGAAGAGGTGCACATCGAGCGGGTGCTGTTCCCGCCATGGACCACCGACTGGATTACTGCGCGCGGCCGCGAGAGGCTTCACAAATACGGCATTGCACCGCCGAGCCCGTCGGCGACCGCGCAATGTCCGCAATGCGGCTCAAGCGACACGGAAGAGGTCAGCCGCTTCGGCGCCACGCCGTGCAAGGCGCAGTGGCGCTGCAAGTCCTGCCTCGAGCCGTTCGAGCGGTTCAAGTGCCATTAGTACTCCGGCGAAGGCCGGGGCCCAGGAGCGCTCACAAGCGCTGCTGACGCATCGCCCTGGACCCGGCCTTCGCCGGGGCACAGGGTTCACCACTCCGCGAAAGCGCCATCCTCGGTCCGGAAGATCGGGTTGCGCCAGCGGTGCCGGTCCTTGTCAGCCTCGCGCACCGCCGCCTCGTCGATGTCGACGCCGAGCCCCGGCCCTTCGGGCACGGGCAGGTAGCCATCGACCGGGGTCAGAGCCGCCTTGTTGGTGCAGAAATTCAAGAGATCGTGACCGCCGGTGTTGTAGTGGATGCCGAGGCTGATCTCCTGGATCGCATGATTGGGCGTGCAGGCGGCGATCTGCAGGCACGCGCCGAGCGCCAGCGGCCCCAAGGGGCAGTGCGGCGCGACGGCAATATCATAAGCCTCAGCCATGGCCGCGATCTTGCGGACCTCGAGGATTCCGCCGGCATGGCTGAGATCGGGCTGAATGATGTCGACCGCGCCAGCCTCGAAAAACGGCTTGAAGTCCCAGCGTGAGAACAGCCGCTCGCCGAGCGCGATCGGGGTCGAGACCAGCTCGGCGATCTGCTTGAGCCCTTCCGGGTTCTCGCTCAGCAGAGGCTCCTCGATGAACAGCAGCCCGAGCGGTTCCAGCGCCTTGGCCAGCTGCTTGGCCAGCGGCCGATGCACCCGGCCGTGGAAGTCGAGCCCGACGTCCATGCCCTGCGCCTGCGCGGCCTCGACCCGCTTCACGACATCGTCGAACAGCTTTGGCGTGCCGATCCAGCTCATTTCCGCGGTCGCGTTCATCTTGACCGCGGTGAAGCCCTGCTTGCGGCGTCCCTCGGCGGCCTCGCCGATCTCGTGCGGCCGGTCGCCGCCGATCCACGCATAGGAACGGACCTTGTCGCGCACCTTGCCGCCGAGCATCTGCCAGGCGGGAAGGCCGAGCGCGCGGCCTTTTAGGTCCCACAATGCCTGCTCGAGGCCGGCGAGCGCGCTCATCATGACCGGCCCGCCGCGATAGAAGCCGCCACGGTAGCCGACCTGCCAGATATCCTCGATGTTGAATGGGTCGGCGCCGATGAACCGGTCGCGGAACGCCTCGAACGCGCCGTCGACGGCTTCGGCCCATCCTTCGAGGCTGGCTTCGCCCCAGCCGACGGCGCCGTCCTCGCTCTCGACGCGCACGAATAGCCAGCGCGGCGGCGCGTAGAAGGTCTCGATGCGGCCGATCTTTCGCTCAGTCATGGCCGTTCCGCCCGGCCGGCCTGGGTACCGCTGCCGCTCATCCGCCGCCCGGCCGCGTCGTCGTCATCGTCGGGGTGCTCGCTGATCTTCTTGATCGGCACGATCAGGCAGACGCTCGAGGCCGGAAGCACGTTGCGCCAGTCGGCGATCAATTGCTTATAGGCCTTGCCGACGTTGCGGATCTTGCGGTCGAGGTCGAACAGGCCGAGCGGGTTGACGTTGCCGTTCTGCTCGCGAAGCGCGGTGTCCCAATCGATCTGGTCGGTCAGCGAATACCAGGTGAAGCCGACGGTCGGGATGCCGACGTTCCTGAGGCGCAGGACGTTGGCCCATTCCTTCCACAGCCATTTGACCGCTTCGTCGCCGTGCGGACCCTCCCACAAATTGGTCTCCGTGTGCATGACCGGAACGCGGTAGCGGTTGTAATATTGGCGCGTGATCTCGGAATAGCCGAAGGTCTCGCCGGCCGCGACCGTGTGGCCGTCGGCGAACACGCGGTGCTCGTTCAGCTGGTAATAGTCGTTGCCGAGGATGCAGTGCTGCTTGAGCCGATGGTCGAGGAACCACTCATATTCCTCGCGGGTCATGCCGTTATCCATCAGATACTGGTACATGCCGCTGTCGACCCGGCGCCCGTAATTGAGGTCGAGGCTCAGGAACCGCATCTGATTCAGCACCTCGGCGCGGCCGATCGCCGCGGGGGAATCGGCGTGATAATATTCCGAAGATTCCGATTGAATAAAGATCGCGTCGTGGCGGCGCTTGAGGATCTCGATCATCCCCATGACGTTGGCCTTCACCAGGTGCTTGAGCGCGGTGATGAAAGTCTGGTCGGTCTTTCCCTGCTCATTCCACCATCCGTATTTCGCCGAGAAGACCGCGCAGATGAACATCTCGTTGATCGGGGTGAACAGCTGCACCCAGGGATAGCGGTCGGCGAACGCGCCGGCATAGTCGGCGAACAGCCGCGGGAAGTCGGGGTTCTGGAAATTGCCGAGCCAGTCGGGCACGCCGAAGTGGCACAGGTCGACGATCGGCGTGATCTCGCGCCGCTTCAGCTCGGCGAAGGTAAGGTCGGTGAAGTCCCAGTCATACTTCCCCGGGCCCAGATAGGTCTTGTGGATCGGCGGGCCGTAACGGAGGAAATTGATGCCGATTTCCTGGACGCAGTCGAAGTCCTCGCGCCAGCGCTCATAATGGCCGCAGACCTCCATCTCGTCGACGCGGGTCTTGCCGTGATTGATCGTGGGGTAGCTGTTCTCGATCCCCGTCGCGAACATGAAATTGGCGATGACTCAGTCTCCCTAGGGTCCGCGTCGCGTGTTCTTCAGCCGTCATAGGGGACGTCGGCCAGTCCCCTCACCCCTGGAGTCAACATAAACAACCCCCCGGCATTTGGTTGCATTTTGAGTGCGTTCTGGTCGAGGTCGATGCTCGCCGAAGTGATGTACAGCCGGTCGAGATCGCGGCCGCCGAAAGCGCAGCTGGTCGGGCGCTGAACCGGCATCCTCACGGTCTCGATCCATTGCGCGTCGGGCGAATAGCGGCGCACGCACCAGCCGTCCCAGAAGGCGATCCACAGGCCGCCTTCGGCATCCACCGTCATGCCGTCGGGATAGCCGTCGCCGGGCCCGAACTGAAGGAAGGTGCGGCGGTTCGATGCATGTCCCTCGGCGTCCAGATCGAAGGCGTAGGTGACCTGCCGCGCCGAATCATTGTGGTACATGACGTCGCCGGCGGGGCTGAACGCCGGGCCGTTGGTGACCTTGTAATCCTTGTCGACCACCGACCACGCGAACTCGGGCCCGACGCAATAGAGAGTCCCCGTCGAATCGCGCTCGGAATCGTCCATCGTCCCGGCCCAGAAGCGGCCGCGGCGGTCGACCTTGCCGTCGTTGAAGCGGTTGCCGGGGAGCGCTTCTTCCGGATTGGCAACGATCTCGAACCGGTCCGCGGCCGGATCGACGATGGCGATGCCCTCGTCGGTGCCGGCGATGAAGGCGCCGTTCCTGCGCGGGGCGAGCGAACCGACGCGCATCGGTGTCGGCCATTGGGCGAAGCTGCCGTCGTCGCCGAGCCGGAAGATTTTGCGGCCCTTGATGTCGAGCCAGTAGAGCGCCGCCTCGCGCGCCACCCAGACCGGCCCTTCGCCAAGCACGGCGTGGACGTCGGCAACGCATTGCACGGTCGATTCGGCAGTCATTGCGCGCCGGGATAATCGCATCGGGCGAAAAGAAAACCGGACCCGCCTCGCCTCCCGAAGGTTTTTCGCTATGGGCCAACCATGCGCTGGAAAGACGGATTCATCGCAGTCGACTGGGGCACGACCAACCGTCGTGCCTATGCGATCGACGCGTCGGGCCATCCCGGCGACGAGTTCGAGGACGACAAGGGCATCATGGCGGTGCCGGCGGGCGGGTTCCCGGCAGCGGTGCAGGAAATCCGCGACCGGCTCGGCGACAAGCCGCTGCTGCTTGCGGGGATGGTCGGCTCCAACCGCGGCTGGGTCGAGGCGCCTTATGTCGTGTGCCCGGCCGCGCTCGACGACCTCGCCGGCGCGTTGGCCCGGCCCGGCGAGCGCGAGGCGATCGTCCCCGGCGTCAAGGACGATCGCGACGACCGCGCCGACGTCATGCGCGGCGAGGAGGTCCAGCTCTTGGGCGCGGTCGCGGCGGGACTGGTCGATGCCGACGCGCTGGTCTGCCATCCCGGCACGCACAACAAGTGGGTCGTCCTGCGGCGCGGCAGGATCGACATGTTCCGCACGGTGATGACCGGCGAGCTGTTCAGCATCCTGAAGGAGCACAGCATCCTTTCGGACCTCCTCGCTGGCGAGGCGGAGCCGGGGGAGGCCTTTTGCGCCGGGGTCCGCCTCGGCCTTGCCAACCAGGACCTCCCCGCCGAGCTGTTCTCGGTCCGTGCACGGGTCATTCTCGGCAAGGCCCGCAAGGAGGACGCCGCGTCGTTCGCGAGCGGCTTGTTGATCGGCACCGACGTCCGCATCGGGCTCTCGTACCCGACCTCGGCGCAGGTCACGGTCATTGGCCGGCCCGAGCTGACGCGGCTTTATGCCGCCGCGATCCACGAGGCGAACCGGGTCGCGAACGAGATCGACGGGGAACGATGTTTCATCGCCGGAGTCGTGAAGATCGCGGAGGCGATGAAGTGAATCCCCACGAGACCCTGGCGCATTTCCTTCGGGAATGCCCGCTGATCGCCATCATCCGCGGCGTGACTCCCGGGGATGCGCAAGCGACCGGCGAGGCCTTGTTCGAAGGCGGCATCCGGATCATCGAGGTGCCGCTGAATTCGCCCGATCCGCTGCGGAGCATCGAGACCATCGCCAAGGCGTTCGGCGAGCGTGCGCTGGTCGGCGCCGGCACCGTGCTCGATCCGGCCGATGTGCCGCGCGTCAGGGACGCGGGGGGCCGGATCATCGTCTCGCCCGACACCAATATCGAGGTCGTCGCGGCGGCGGCGGCGGCCGGCCTGGTGTCGTGCCCCGGCTATTTCACGCCATCCGAAGCCTTCGCTGCGCTTCGCGCCGGGGCGCACGGCCTCAAGCTATTCCCGGCCGAAGGCGCTAGCCCGTCGGTCCTGAAGGCGCAGAAGGCGGTGTTGCCCAAAGACGTGCCGGTGATGGTCGTGGGCGGCGTCAAGCCCGACAATATGCGGCCATGGCTCGACGCGGGCGCAGCCGGGTTCGGGCTAGGCTCGGGCCTTTACAAGCCGGGCCAGTCCGCCGCCGAAACCGCTGAGAAGGCGCGGGCGTACGTCGCCGGCCTCACGGCATGAAGCCCATCCGGATCGCGATCATCGGCTTCGGCAAGATCGCCGCCGACCAGCACGTGCCCGCGATCAATGGCAACGCCCGCTTCCAGCTCGTCGCCAGCTCGAGCCGTTCCGGCAAGGGCGTCGGCCAGGCGTTCGCCGACTGGCGCGAGCTGATCCGCGGCGTCGAGGGGCTCGAAGCGGTCGCGATCACCACCCCGCCCGAGCCGCGCTACGACATCGCGCGCGAATGCCTGCTCGCCGGCCTCCACTGCCTGCTCGAAAAGCCGCCGACCACGGGGACGGCCGAGATCGCCGATCTCGACTGCCTCGCCCAGGCGCAGCAGCGGACCCTGTTCACGACCTGGCATGCGCAGCATCATGCGACGGTCGATGCGGCAGCGCAGGCGCTTGCGGGCAAGCGCATCAAGTCGATGACCATCGACTGGCACGAGGACGTCAAGAAGTGGCACCCGGGCCAGCAATGGATCTGGGAGCCGGGCGGGTTCGGCGTGTTCGACCCCGGCATCAACGCCTTTTCGATCGCGACCAAAATCTTTCCCGGCGGGTTGTTCGTGCGCTCGGCCGACCTGTTGGTTCCTAAGAACGCGCAGACGCCGATCGCGGCCGACATCGCCTTCTCCAGCCCGGAGGCCGACGGCCCGCTGACGGCGAGCCTCGACTGGCGGCGGAGCGAAGGCGAGGAATGGACCGTCACCGTCGAGACGGAGAACGGCGACACGATCCGGCTCGAAGCCGGGGGCGAAAGGCTCCTCGTCAACGGCCAGCCGAGCAAGGACGACGGGCCGGGCGAATATCCGGACATCTACCGGACCTTCGTCGACCTGATCGACCAGCGCCGCAGCCTGGTCGACGTGGCGCCGCTGCGGCTGGTCGCCGACTGCCTGCTGGTCGGCCGTCGAACCGAGGTTGACGCGGTTTAACCCGCGCAATTGACCCAAATCAGCGCTTGGAACGCGATTCGTCCGCGCGCGTAATGAACAGTGCATCAGCAGCGGAGAGACAATGCCCGACGTCATTGCGGACGAAATCACGCGCATGGACGAGGCCTTCGCCGGCAACCAGTTGCTGGCGACGTTTCCCCGCGAGGCGCGCGCGCTGATCGAGCCGCACGGCACGATCGTCGAGCTCAGGTCGGACGAGGTGGCGCTGAGCGCGGGCGACCAGGTGCTATCGACCCTGTTCCCGATGGGGCCGACGATGATCTCCATGGCGGTCGAGCTGTCGGGCGGGCGCACGGTCGAGGTCGCGCTGATCGGGTTGCGCGGCGCTGTCGGCGGCATCGTCAGCTGCGGCCAGGCGCCGGCCTTTGCCCGCGCCAAGGTGCTGACCGGCGGGCCGGCGCTGAAGGTGCCGATGAAGGCGCTGGAGGAAGCCAAGCAAGCCTCGCCGTTCATCGGAAATTTGTTCTGCCGCTTTTCCGATTATCTGCTGTCGCAGGTGATGCAGTCGGTCGCGTGCAATTCCTTCCATCCGATCCCCGAGCGCGCGTCGCGCTGGCTGCTCCACGCGCAGGACCGCACCGGCGACCGGATCGAGCTGACGCAGCAGGCGCTCGCCAACCTGCTCGGAGTTCAGCGCACGACCGTCAACGCCGTCATCCAGTCGCTCGAGCAAAAGGGGTTCATCATTCCCGGCCGCGGCGTGATCCGGGTCATCGACCGCGCAGGGCTGATGCGCAGCAGCTGCGAATGCTACCAGCGCCTCGAGGACCATTTCGACGCGGTCATCGGCACGACCGGCACCGGCAACCCGGGTTAGTCCACGAACCTCCAGCGCAGTCGCTCGCCGGCGTGGAAGGGGACGACGCCCGCGACCTCCGCCGGCACTTCGACGTCGGTTTTCTCCAGGGTCACCGTGCCGTCGTTGAGCGGCAGGCCGTAGAACTTCGGGCCGTGGACCGATGCAAAAGCCTCCAGCCTGTCCAGCGCCCCCTCCTCCTCGAACACTCCGGCATAGCTTTCGAGCGCGAAGGGCGCGTTGAAAATGCCCGCGCAGCCGCACGCCGATTCCTTGGCTTCGCGCGCGTGCGGCGCGCTGTCGGTGCCAAGGAAGAACTTGGGCGAGCCCGAGGTCGCCGCCTTGCGCACCGCGAGCCGCTGTTCCTCGCGCTTGGCGACCGGCAGGCAGTAGGCATGAGGCCGCAAACCTCCGGCGAACATCGCATTGCGGTTGATGATCAGGTGCTGCGGCGTGACCGTGGCCGCGACGTTCGGCCCCATCGCCTTGACGAACTCGACCGCCTGGATGGTGGTGATGTGCTCGAGCACGATCTTCAGCGCCGGGAACTCGCGCGTGAGCGGCTCGAGGATGCGTTCGATGAACACCGCCTCGCGGTCGAACACGTCGACCGCCGGGTCGGTGACCTCGCCGTGGACGCACAGCACCATGCCGATCGCCTGCATGCGCTTCAGCACCGGATAGATGTTGCGGATGTCGGTGACGCCGCTGGCGCTGTTGGTCGTCGCGCCCGCCGGATAAAGCTTGGCGGCGATCCAGGCGCGCATTTCGAAGCCGCGCGCGATCTCGTCCGGACTGGTCTCGTCCGTGAGGTAACAGGTCATCAGCGGCTCGAACCTCGGCCCCGCCGCAATGGCGATCCGGTCGCGATAGGCGTTGGCGGCCTCCACGCTCGTGATCGGCGGCGCCAGGTTGGGCATGATGATCGCCCGCGCGAATTGGCGCGCGGTGTAAGGCGCCACGGCCTTCAGCATTTCGCCGTCGCGCAAGTGGACGTGCCAGTCGTCGGGCCGGCGGATGGTGATCCGATCAGTCACTTGGTCGCTGTGCTTCACTATCCCCCTCCCTGCAAGGGAGGGGCGAGGGGTGGGTGCTGAAGCGGCTCAATGCCGCGGAAGAAGCTTGCTCATGGGCATCGAGCCCATTCGCTCACACCCACCCTTGTATTCCCTCCCTTGCAGGGAGGGATAGGAGCACGCATCTGACCTGCATGCCTGCGACCACCCTGACCGACCGCGCCGTCATCCGCCTGTCCGGCGAGGATGTGCGCGGCTTCGTGCAGGGGCTGGTGACCAATGACGTGGCCGGCGAGCTGCCGGTCTGGGCCGGGCTACTGACGCCCCAGGGCAAATGCCTGTTCGATTTCCTGGTGTGGCCAGATGACCAGAGCTCCGGCGACGATCTCCTTCTCGATTGCGAAGCCGAAGCGGCCGACGACCTGATCAAGCGGCTGGCGATCTATCGCCTGCGCCGTCCGATCACGATCGCGCGCGATGAGTCCATCTCCGTGCACTGGTCGAAGGACGGTGGCGACGATCCGCGCCTGACGGCGCTCGGAAGGCGCTGGCTCGGTCCGGCCGATGAGGCCGCGAACGGCTGGCTCGAGCACCGCCTCGGCCTCGGCGTTACCGAAGGCCGCGCGGAGCTTGCCGACATCCTCTGGCTCGAATGCAATGCGATCGAGCTGAACGGAGTCAGCTTCGCCAAGGGCTGCTTCGTGGGCCAGGAGAATACCGCGCGGATGAACTGGCGGCAGAAGGTCAATCGTCGCCTGTTCGTCGTGACGGGCGGGGGCGGCGAACGTGCCCGCGTCGAATACCCGGATGTGGGTCTGTCGGTCGTCCAAGCCCGCGTCGACGCCATCCCGGCGAACGCGATCGTCCCCGACTGGCTGAAGGATGCGCTCGCTCAGCCGAGTACGGCGTAGGCGCGCACCGGGAAGGTCCCCATGCCCCTGATCTTGGGGGGAACTGCGGACAAGCGAAAGCCTTCGTCGGGCAGGCTGCCAAGGCCCGTCATATGCTCGCAGATCGGGATGCCGGCGCCGAGCAGGTGGGTGTGCACGGGCCGCGCGCGGACGTGCATATTGTCGATGTTGCAGCTGTCGATCCCGACCAGCACAGCACCATTTTCGGCAAGCCAGTCGGCAGCCTCGGCGGTGAGATAGGGATGCTCGCCGAAATAAGCGTCGCTGCGCCAGTTGCGGTCCCAGCCGGTCTGGACGAGCACCGCCTTGCCCGCGACATCGCGCCCCTCGTAGGCATCGGCGTCGATCGCGAGGCCCTTCTCCCACGGCCGGCGGACCACGATTCCGGGCACGTCGGCGAGCGACGCGAGTTTCAGTTCAGCGAGGTCGGCGCCGTCGGCGTAGCGGTGGAACGGGCTGTCGAGATAGGTGCCGGTGTTGGCGACCATGTCGATGCGGCCGATCTGGAAGGTCGAGCCGTCGTCGTAGTTCGCGGCGGTGCTTTCCCGCTCCCAGAAGTCGCAGATGTGCGGCCCCGGCAGACCCTTGTAGGTGGTCATGCCCTCCTCGATCACGTGGCTGAGGTCGATGATCTCCGTGCGATCCGCCATAATGCGAAGCTCCCGATCAGGATCCAGACGAAGTTGAGCACCGTCGATGGCAAGGCGCCGTGCCACCAGCCGTTGATCACGAAGCCGGCGCCGCCAATCACGTTCATCCATTGGTAGGCGCGCGATTGCCCGTCCAGCTTGCCGGCCGACAGCAACAGGTAGGCGAGCAGGATCAACAAGGCGCCGCCCCAACCCACGACCTCAACGGCGAGCTGGACCGGCGACACTACCAGCTGGCCCCGTCCACCTGGCGGACCTCGATTCCCTCGAGAGCCTTAGGGTCGAGCAGCCGCGCGTTGACGCCCATGCGCTCGTATGGCGGGTCGGAGAGCAGCGTCCAGTGCGTAATGACGCCGCAGTGCCGGCAGCGATGATTGCGCAAGCACGGTTCGCTCATGTCCTCGCGGACATAGCTGTCGAACTCGCCCTCGATATTCAGCGCATCGGAGGGAAAATAGACGCCCTGGAAGCCGGTCTTCCGGCACATGCTGCAGTTGCAGTGACTGACGTAGTCCGGCGCGCGCGGCAGCGTAATTTGTGCGCGGCCGCACAGGCAGGAGGCGACGAATCCCGGCGCCTCCTCGTTCACGCCGCCGCGAGCTTCCGCAGCACGTAATGGAGGATACCGCCCGAGCGGAAATATTCGAGCTCGTTATAGGTATCGATGCGGCAGCGCGCAGTGAACGTCTTCGCTTCGCCATTCGCTGTGGTCACTTCGACCCGGACGTCGTCGCGCGGCTTGATCTCCGCGACGCCCTTGATGGTGAAGGTCTCGCTGCCGTCGAGCCCGAGGCTGGCGGCATTCTCGCCGCCTTCGAACTGCAGCGGGAGGACGCCCATGCCGACGAGGTTCGAGCGATGGATGCGCTCGAAACTCTCGGCGATCACCGCGCGAACCCCGAGCAGGACCGTGCCCTTGGCCGCCCAGTCGCGCGAGCTGCCGGTGCCATATTCCTTCCCGGCAAGCACGACGAGCGGCGTTCCGTCATATTTATAGGCCATCGCCGCATCATAGATCGGCATGGTCTCGCCCGTCGGCGCGTAGCGCGTGAAGCCCCCCTCGACATTGTCGAGCATGCGGTTGCGGATGCGAATGTTGGCGAAGGTGCCGCGCATCATCACTTCGTGGTTGCCGCGCCGCGCGCCGTAGCTGTTGAACTCGGCGCGGGGCACGCCCTTCTCCAGCAGGTAGCGGCCGGCGGGACTGTCCGGCTTGATCGCGCCCGCTGGGGAGATGTGGTCGGTGGTGATCGAGTCCCCGAACACCGCGAGCGCGCGCGCGCGGTCGATGTCGCCCGGCGGGGTCGGCGTCATGGTCATGCCGGTGAAATAGGGCGGGTTCTGGATGTAGGTCGACAGCGGCGGCCAGCTGTAGGTCGCGCCGCCGGTCACCTCGATCGCCCGCCAGCGCTCGTCACCGTGATAAACGTCGGCATAGCGCCGGCGGAACATCTCGGAATGAACGTGGGCGTCGACCAGCGCGCGGACCTCCTCGTTCGACGGCCAGATGTCCTTCAGGAATACCGGTTCGCCGTTACGCGCGGTGCCCAGCGGTTCGCTCGCCATGTCGGAGCGGACCGTGCCCTTCAGCGCGTAAGCGACCACCAGCGGCGGCGAAGCGAGATAGTTGGCGCGGCAGTCGGGCGACACGCGCCCTTCGAAATTGCGGTTGCCCGAAAGCACGCTGACCGCGACCAGGTCCTTGTCGGCGATCGCCTTGCTGATCGGCTCGGCGAGCGGTCCCGAATTGCCGATGCAGGTGGTGCAGCCATAGCCGACGAGGTCGAAGCCGAGCGCGTCGAGGTCGTCGGCGAGCCCGCTCGCTTTCAAATAATCGGTGACCACCTGGCTGCCCGGCGCAAGGCTGGTCTTCACCCACGGCTTCGTCGTCAGGCCCTTCTCGCGGGCCTTGCGCGCGACCAGGCCGGCCGCGACCAGCACTGACGGGTTGGAGGTATTGGTGCAGCTGGTGATCGCGGCAATGACCACGTCGCCGTTGCCGAGGTCGAAGTCCTCGCCCTCGACCGGCACGCGTGGCTCGTCGCCCTTGCGGTAGGTGTCTTCGAGCTCGGTGTTGAACTGGTCGTCGACCTCGCTCAGCAGCACCTTGTCCTGCGGCCGCTTGGGCCCGGCGAGCGACGGCTCGATCGTCCCCATGTCGAGCTCGAGCGTGTCGGTGAACAGCGGCTCGGGCGTCGAGCTGTCGCGCCACAAGCCCTGGGCCTGGGCATAGGCCTTGACCAGCGCGATGCGGTCGTCGGCGCGGCCCGTGAGCTCGAGATAATCGATGGTCCGCTGGTCGATCGGGAAGAAGCCGCAGGTCGCGCCATATTCGGGCGCCATGTTGGCAATGGTTGCGCGGTCGGCGAGCGTCAGCGCGTCGAGCCCCGGCCCGTAAAATTCGACGAAGCGGCCGACGACGCCTTTCTGGCGCAGCATCTGGGTGACGGTCAGCACGAGGTCCGTCGCGGTGATCCCTTCGCGCAGCGCGCCGTCGAGTCGGAAGCCGACGACCTCGGGGATCAGCATGCTGACCGGCTGGCCGAGCATCGCCGCTTCGGCCTCGATCCCGCCGACGCCCCAGCCGAGCACGCCCAGGCCATTGACCATCGTCGTATGGCTGTCGGTGCCGACCAAAGTGTCGGGGTAGGCGAGGGTCTCGCCTGACTGGTCCTCGCCGGTCCAGACGCATTGCGCGATATATTCCAGATTGACCTGGTGGCAGATGCCGGTGCCGGGCGGCACGACCTGGAAATTGCCGAACGCATGGCTGCCCCACTTCAGGAATTCGTAGCGCTCTCCATTGCGGTGATATTCGTGCTCGACGTTCTGCTCGAACGCGCGCGGCGTGCCGAACTCGTCGACCATGACGCTGTGGTCGATGATCAGGTGCACCGGGACCAGCGGGTTGATCTTCTGGGCCTCGCCGCCGAGGCTGGTCATCGCGTCGCGCATCGCGGCGAGGTCGACGACCGCGGGCACGCCGGTAAAATCCTGCATCAGGACGCGCGCGGGCCGGTACTGGATCTCGCGCGCGATCCGCCGTTCCTTCTGCCAATCGGCCATCGCCTGGAGATCGTCGCGGGTGACCGTCTGGCCGTCCTCGAAGCGCAGCAAATTCTCGAGCAGCACCTTCATCGAGAAAGGCAGGCGCGAAATGTCGCCGAGGGTCTCGGCCGCCTTGTCGAGCGAATAATAAGCGTATCGCTGGCCGCCGGCCTCGAGCGTGGAACGGGTCTTGAGGCTGTCCTGGCCGGAGGGAATCATTGCGGTCCTTTGCGTTGTCGCGGGTGCGGAATGGGGTTCGCACCCTTGAAGATGGGGGCGAGTTCGGCCTTAGCAACCGCCACGGCGGGCGGCAAACCGCGGCCCGCTCGGATCCGGCCTCAGATCCAGCCGCGGCGCTTGAAGTAGAGGTAGGGCAGGATCATGCTCGCGAGCATCACGATCAGCGACGCGGGATAGCCCCAGGTCCAATCGAGCTCGGGCATGTGGTGGAAGTTCATGCCGAAGATTCCCGCGACCAGCGTCGGCGGCAGGAACACGACCGCAGCCCAGGAGAAAAGCTTCATCGCCGCATTCTGCTCGATGCTGATGAGGCCGAGGCTCGCGTCGAGCAGGAAGGTCAAATTGTCGCTGAGGAAGCTCGAATGCTCGCTCAAGGACATGATGTCGGTCGTCAGGCTGGTCAGGTGATTGCGAGCGTCCACCTCGGCCGGGTCGTGCAACCGGTTTGATCCGCCGAGAAAGTTCAGCATGCGGTTGGTGCTGACCGCCGAATAGCGGACCTTGGCGAGCAGGGTCTGCGCGCGGCCGATGCGGGTCAGCAGCGCAGTCAGCCGCGTCGCGGGGATCCGCCGCGCCTCGAGATCGCGCGCGAAGATATGCGACGAAATCGCCTCGATCTCCGTCGCGGTGTTCTCGAGCTCGTCGGCGAGCCGGTCGATGATCGCGTCGAGCAGCCGAATGAGGACGGTCGTCGCGTCGCGCGCCAGGTCGGGCTCGCGGCGCACATGGTCTGAGAACGCCAGCACCGGCTTGGGCGTCGCGTAGCGGACGGTCACCAGCCGGTCCTTGGCGAGGACGAAGCCGACCGGCGTGGTCGAAGGCTCGCCGTCGACGACGCCGAACAGCACGCTGACGGTCATGAACAAGACCCCGTCGCGCTCGTAGAGCCGGCTCGACGGCTCGATCTCCGACATCTCCTGCTGGGTCGGCACGTTGAGCCCGATGCACTGCTCGACGAGCTTCTCTTCCTCTCTCGTCGGTTCCTCAAGGTCGATCCACGTCGCATGGTCCGGGATCTTTTCGATCTTCGGGTCGACGACGCTTCCGTCGCAGCCGGGGCCGTAGGTGCGCAGCATGGGCGCGTCATGTCCGATGAACGGCGGCGCTTTGCAAGCCGCTTGGCTCTGCTAAGTCTTGCAGCGAATGACCTCGCGCCCCCGCGCCGCGCTCGCGGCGATCCTGATCCTCCTTGCCGCCGCCGTCATCCTGCTGGCGATGGGCCGCAACCCGATCTGTACCTGCGGCACGATCGACCTCTGGGTCGGCCAGCGCGACAGCCCGAAGACCAGCCAGATGCTCGCCGACTGGTACAGCCTCAGCCATATCGTACACGGCCTGCTGTTCTACGCGGCGCTGTGGCTGGTGGCGCGGCGCTGGCCGGTCGAATGGCGCTTCCTCATCGCCCTTCTCGTCGAAAGCGCTTGGGAAGTGACCGAGAACACGCCCTTCGTGATCGACCGCTACCGCGAGACGACCGCCGCCCTCGGGTACACGGGTGACAGCGTCATCAACTCGCTGTCCGACATATTGATGATGTGCGTCGGCTTCCTCGCCGCGCGCAAGCTGCCGGCCTGGGCCGCCATCGTGCTGCTGATCGTGCTGGAAGTCGTCCCGCTGTTCGTCATCCGCGACAATCTCGCGCTCAACATCTGGAACCTGCTCGCGCCCAACCCGGCGGTCGCGGCGTGGCAGGCGGGGCACTAAACCCGCGCCAAAACATTGATGCGGCCATGAGATGGATCGCCTGCGCGGTGTTGCTCGCCGTGGTTCCCAGCGTTGCCCAGGCCGGTGAAGCGTTCGGCGGCCTCTATGTCCATGACGTCAAGACCCCGCTCGACAAGAGCGGGATCGAGGGCGGCGCCGATGTCCAGATCGGCTATCGCGGCGGACGCATCGGCCACACGCCGCTGCAGCCCTATGTTTTCGGCGCGCTCAACACCGCCGGCAATACCAGCTACGCCGCCGTTGGCCTGTCGGCCAAGTTCGGCAATTCGCTCTACATCCGCCCGGGACTCGGCATCGCCGTGCACACGGGGTCGGCGGAGAAGTTCCAGGACCCGACCAACGACAAGATCGACTTCGGCAGCCGCGTGCTGTTCGAGCCCGAGCTCGGCATCGGCACCCAGGTCAACAGCCGGCTCAGCGTCGAGGCGAGCTGGGTGCACATGAGCCACGCGCAGCTGTTCGGCCGCCAGAACCCCGGCATCGACAATTTCGGAGTGCGGCTGAACCTCGGGTTGTGACTCTATCCCTCCCTGAAAGGGAGGGAATTGAAGGGTGGGTGCGAGCGAGCGGGCTCAATGCCCGCGAGAGAGCTTCTGCAGCCGCATCGAGCGGCTTCCGAAGCTACCCACCCCGTGGCCCCTCCCTTCCAGGGAGGGGAATTAGCGCCCGACCATATCCTCGGCTTTGACCACGCGGTCGAAGGTCGCCTCGTCGACCAGCCCGAGCTCGAGCCCGGCTTCCTTCAGCGTCTGCCCGGTCTTGTGCGCGTGCTTGGCGATGGTCGCGGCATTGTCGTAGCCGATCTCGGGCGCGAGCGCGGTCACCAGCATCAGCGAGCGGTTCATCAGCTCGGCGATGCGTTTTTCGTCAGGCTCGGCGCCGTCGAGCATCCTCGCCGTGAAGCTCTCCATGCCGGTGCTCAGCAGGTTGATCGAGCGGATGACGTTGGCGCCGATCAGCGGCTTGAACACGTTGAGCTCGAGGTGCCCCTGAAGCCCGCCGACGGTGACCGCCACGTTGTTTCCCATCACCTGCGCCGCGACCATGGTCAGCATCTCTGCCTGGGTCGGGTTGACCTTGCCCGGCATGATCGAGCTGCCCGGCTCGTTCTCCGGAAGCTTCAATTCGCCGATCCCGCAGCGCGGGCCCGAGCCCATCAGCCGGATGTCGTTGGCGATCTTGGTGAGCGCGACGGCGATGACGTTGAGCACGCCCGACAGCTCGACCAAAGTGTCGTGCGCGCCCATCTCGGCGAACTTGTTCGGCGCGGAGGTGAACGGCAGCCGCGTCAGCTTGGCGACTTCGCTCGCGAACTCGTCGCCGAAGCCCTTGGGCGCATTGAGCCCGGTGCCCACGGCCGTGCCGCCCTGGGCAAGCCGGAGCAGGCGCGGCATCACGTCCTTCACCCGCGCGATGCAGTCCGCGACCTGCGCCGCGTAGCCGGAAAATTCCTGGCCGAGGGTCAGAGGAGTCGCGTCCTGGAGGTGCGTCCGGCCGATCTTGACGATTCGATCCCACTGCGCCGCCTGGTCGGCGAGGCGCGCGTGCATCATCTCCAGGGCGGGGAGCAGCCGGTTGTGGACGGCGCGCGCCGCGGCGATATGCATCGCGGTCGGAAAGCTGTCGTTGGATGACTGGCTCTTGTTGACATGGTCGTTGGGATGAACCGGCTCCTTGCCCCCGCGCTTGCCGGTCAGGATCTCGTTGGCGCGCCCGGCGATCACCTCGTTGGCGTTCATGTTTGACTGGGTCCCTGATCCGGTCTGCCAGATGACCAGCGGGAACTGGCTGTCGAGGTCGCCGCGCGCGACTTCGCCGGCGGCCTGCTGGATGACTTCCGCGAGCCTGGGGTCGAGCCCGGCGATCCGCGCGTTAACCCTTGCCGCGGCCTGCTTGATGAAGCCCAGCGCATGGACGATCTCGAGCGGCATCTGCTCGCGCGGGCCGAACGGGAAATTCTCGATCGAGCGCTCGGTCTGAGCGCCCCAGTAAGCGCCGGCCGGGACGTCGATCGGCCCGAAGCTGTCGCTTTCGGTGCGGGTGTCGTTGGGCATTGCGCCTTCCTCGTCATTCCCGCGAAAGCGGGAATCCATCTTCTTTGTGTGACTGGCGCTTTAGGGCAGGTGGACCCCGGATCAAGTCCGGGGTGACGGCCTGAGGGCCGTCACTTCTTCCGGGTAAAGTCCACGCTGACGACGTTGGACCCATCATCGGCGCCTTCGGCTTTGGGGGCGTCGTTCTCGGCTTCCTCATGCTCCTCGAGCGGTTCCTCGACAGCATTGGCCTGGAAGGTCAGCGCAAACTCGACCGCGGGGTCGTGGAACTGGGTGACCGCGGCGAACGGCACGTGCAGCGTCGCCGGGACTCCGCCGAACGACAGGGCGACGGTGAAATCGTCCTCCTCGACCTTCAAATCCCAGAAGCGGTGCTGGATGACGATCGTCATGTCGTCCGGAAAACGCTCCATCAAATGCTTGGGAATCGAAACGCCCGGCGCGCGAGTCTTGAAGGTGATGTAGAAATGGTGGTCGCCGGGCAGCCCGCCCGACCGCTCGACCTCGCCGAGGACGCGCCCGACCACCGCCCGCAGCGCATCCTGCACGATCTCGTCGTACGGGATCAGGCTTTCCGGGGTCTCGTCGCTCATAGATTTCAAGGTGGTAGCGAGCGCCGCTCCCCGGTCAAGCGAGTCCGTACTCGCGCTTAACCGAGTCGTGACAGGTTGGGCGCAAATGCGCGGCCAACGCTGAGCTCGGTGCCGTCGGCCAGCCTCACGACGCGGTCGCCGTTCGTTCCGGCAATCGTCGCGATCCGGTCGCGGTTGATCAGGAAGCGGCGGTGGATGCGCACGAAGCCGCGGCCCCTGAGCGCCTGCTCGGCATCGCGCATCGTCATCCGCCGCATCACCGTGCGGCCGCCGACATGCAGCTCGACATAATTGTCCGCCGCCTCGATCCAGTCGATCGCCTTGGCGATGGTCCCCAGCTCGACCGTCGCCGGGTTGACCGGCCGGCGCAGCACCGCCCTGCGCGTCAGGGTGATCAGCAGTACGCTGACCCCGATCGCCGGGAGCCGCCGCATGACCAGCAGCCCGAACCGGTCGGTCACGTCCCCGACGCAGAAATCGACCAGATATTCGAGGCTGATCGAGAATGCGGCGATGGCGAGGACCAGCGCGGCGAGCGTCGCCGGCCGCCGCGTCGCTTCGAGGCCCTGCGGCTCCTTCGACCATTCGAACAGCGCAAACCACGGCACCACGGCGATCGCCGACCAGGTCAGGCTGCCCGACCATGAACCGGCTTCCTGGCCGGTGAGGAAATATTGATAACCGTGGCAATAGCTCGCGCCGGCCAGCCAAACGGCGAGCCCGCAGATCACCAGCGCGCCGCCCCGGATCGGTTCAAAGAAGAAGCGTCCAAGACTCAGCGGGGGTGCGATCGTCGCCATGGCCGGAAATTACGCCTCGCGACAGGTTCGCACAATTGCCTTGACCGCCCGCTCGTCGAAGCCACAGTCGGGTTCATGCCCATCGACGCGACCGAACCGTATGACGACAGCAACATCTTCGCCCGGATCCTGCGCGGCGAGATCCCGTCGAAGACGGTCTATGAGGACGAGCACGCGCTCGCCTTCCACGACATCAACCCCCTGTCGCCGACCCACATCCTGGTGATCCCCAAGGGCCCTTATGTCTCGTGGGACGATTTTTCGGCCAAGGCCTCGGATGCCGAGATCGCGGGCTTCGTCCGCGCGGTCGGCAAGGTCGCCCGCGACTCAGGGCTGGTCGAGCCCGGCTATCGCCTGCTCGCCAATGCCGGGTTGGACTCGGGACAGGAAGTGCCGCACCTGCACGTCCATATTTTCGGCGGACGGCCGCTGGGGCCGATGCTCGCCCGCTAAGGGGATTGCCCTCGCGGATTGAGCCGCTAGGCTCCGGCCACGCAATTTTTCGGTAGGGGAGTAAAGATGGCGACTGCAGCTCCACGGCGGAGCCTGCTCGGGCGCATGGGTTTGCGCAAGAGCGTGGCGCAGGTTCAGGAAGAAACGCGCACCAGCGAGCTCAAGCGCTCGCTCGGCCCGTGGAACCTGGTCTTCCTCGGCATCGGCTGCATCATCGGCGCCGGCATCTTCGTCCGCACCGGCAACGCCGCGGCGCTTCACGCCGGCCCCGCGGTCCTTATCTCCTACGTCATCGCCGGCATCGTCTGCGGCTTTGCGGGTCTGTGTTACGCCGAGCTCGCCTCGACGCTTCCCGTTTCCGGCTCCGCTTACACCTACAGTTACACGACCATCGGCGAGTTCGCCGCCTGGGTCATGGGCGCGTTACTGCTGCTCGAATACGGTCTTGCCGCCTCGGTCGTCGCGGTCGGCTGGTCCGGCTATATGGTCAGTCTGCTGAAAGACATCGGGATCTTCATTCCCGACATCCTGACCGGGCCGACGGGCCACCATCTCCAGAAGGACGGGGTCGACGTGCTCGTCAACGGCGCGCCGGTCGTGTTCCTGTTCAACCTGCCCGCCTTCCTGGTGTGCGCCGCGCTTGCCATCCTGCTGGTCATCGGCGTCTCGGAATCGGCCAAGTTCAATAACGCCATTGTCGCGATCAAGGTGACGGTGCTCACCGCCTTCATCATCGTCGGCGCCTTCATCCTCCTGAAGAACCTGCCGGCCTACACCCACAATTGGGATCCGTTCATTCCGCCGCCGACCGGCGCCAAGGGCGAGTTCGGCTGGAGCGGAATCCTCCGCGCCGCGTCGATCGTCTTCTTCGCCTATATCGGGTTCGAAGCGGTCTCGACCGCGGGGCAGGAGGCCAAGAACCCGGGCAAGGACATGCCGTTCGGAATCATCGGCTCGCTGCTTGCCTGCACCGTCATCTACATCCTGGTGTCGATCGTCCTGACGATGATCGTCAGCTACAAGTCGCTGAACGTGCCGGACCCCGTCGCCGTCGCGGTCGATGCCTTCGGCCCGCAATGGGGCTGGTTCGCCAAGACCATCAAGGTCGGCGCGATCATCGGCCTCACCTCGGTCATCCTGGTGCTGATGTACGGCCAGACGCGCATCTTCTACACCATGGCCCGCGACGGCCTGCTGCCGAAGGTGTTCGCCCGCGTGCACCAGACCTTCCGCACGCCCTACATCAACACCATCGTCGTCGGGCTGCTGGTCGCTTGCGCCGCCGGCTTCTTCGACATCAACACGCTGGGCGACATGACCTCGGTCGGCACGCTCGCCGCGTTCGGCATCGTCTGCCTGACGGTGATCTGGCTGCGGCGCACCCACCCGGATATTCCGCGCGGCTATCGCGTGCCGCTCTACCCGGTGCTTCCGGCGCTCGGCATCGTCAGCTGCTTTGCCCTCATCTTCACGGTCGAGACGCGGGTGCTGGTGTTCTTCGCCTGGTACACGGTCGCCGCCATCATCCTCTATTTCGCCTACGGGATGCACAATTCGGAGCTCGCAAAGGGGCATCAGGCCCCGGCGACGGGCGAACCGGCCTACTTCCCCGAGGACGAGCCGCGCGACGACAGCGGCCAGCCGACGCTTCGGCCCTAGGCGAGCAGCTCTCCGGCCAGCGCCCTGAGGTTCGCCTCGGGGCGCGCGCCATAATGCTGGATCACTTCGGCGGCGCAGATCGCGCCGAGCCGCAGAGCGCGCTCGAGGCCCAGGCCCTGAGCTTCCCCGGCGAGGAACCCGGCGGCGAACAAGTCCCCCGCCCCCGTGGTGTCGACCAGCGCCCTGATCGGTTCGGCCGGAACTTCGGCGCGCTCGTCGCCGCGCGTCGCCAGCGCGCCATGCTCGTGCCGGGTGACGACCAGCGTCTCCACTTTGTCGCGAAGTGTCGCCACCGCTGCCTCGACGTCCGCTACCTGCGCGAGCGATTCCGCCTCCACCTGGTTGGCGAACAATATGTCGATCCGCCGCTCGTCGAGCAGTGCCATCAGATCGGCCCGGTGGCGATCGACGACGAAGCCGTCGGATAGCGTGAAGGCGACCTTGGCCCCCGCGTCGCGCGCGGCGTCCATGGCCTTCATCATCGCCCCGCGCGGGCCCTCTGGATCCCACAAATAACCTTCGAGGTAGAGGATCTTCGCCCTGGCAATCTCGGCCGGGTCGACCGCGGCCGGCTCGAGCATCTGCGCCGCGCCGAGGAAGGTGTTCATCGTCCGCTGGGCGTCGGGCGTGACGAGGATCAGGCAGGTGCCCGTTGCCCCGATCCCGTCCCGCGGCGGCGTCGCGAACTCGACGCCGAGGCTGCGGATGTCATGCGCGAAAATCTGTCCGAGCTGGTCGTCGCCGAGCTGGCCGATGAAGCCGGCCGCGAGCCCGAGCGACGCCAATCCCGCGACGGTGTTCGCCGCCGAACCGCCGCTCGCTTCCCGCCCCGGCCCCATCGCCTCGTACAGCCATGCCGCCTGCGTCTCGTCGATCAGCCGCATCGCGCCCTTGTGCATGCCATGCGCGGCAAGGAAGGCGTCGTCGGCATCGGCAATCACGTCGACGATCGCGTTGCCGATGGCGAGCACGTCGAGGCGGCGGTCGGTCATTCAGGTCTCCGGGAAGCGGGAAAGCGCGCGCCTAGCGGGCGCTGTCCGTTCACACAATCGTCATCGCGAGGAGCCGAAGGCGACGTGGCGATCCAGGCTGGATTGCCACGCTTCGCTCGCAATGACAGGAAAGGTGCATGCGCCGCTTAGTCCTCGCCTCCGCTCTCTTCCTCTCCGCCTGCGCCACCCGGCCGCAGCAGCCGGAGACCGTGTCTCCGCCGCCCGTGACCGCCCAGCCGCAGCAGCAGACGCGCGGCCTGATCGGCATGACGCCGAGCGACCTCATGCATCATTTCGGCACCCCGGCGCTGCAGATCCGCGAAGGGACCAGCTTGAAGCTGCAGTTCCGCGGCCGCGCCTGCGTGCTCGACGCTTACCTCTACCCGTCGGGAGGAGCGACCGGCGCGCTGCGCGTCACCCATGTCGACACGCGCGGGCCCTCGGGCGCCGATTATAGTCAGGCGGCCTGCGTCACCTCGCTCGAATATCCGAGCTGAGCCAGCGCCCACCCGGCCGCCTCGGCGATCACCGGGTCGGGATCGGCGAGGTGCGCGCGGACTGACGGCACGAGCGACGCATCGCCGCTGTTCCCGGCCGCGACCAGGCAATTGCGGATCATCCGCCTCACTCCGATGCGCTTGATCGGCGAGCCCGCGAACATCTCGCGGAAGCTCGCGTCGTCGAGCGCCAGCAGGTCCGCGAGACGCGGAGCGCCAAGCTCGGCGCGGGGCAGGAACGCCTTGTTCGCCGCGGCGCTCTTGGCGAACCGGTTCCACGGGCAGACCGCGAGGCAATCGTCGCAGCCGTAGATGCGGTTGCCCATCGCAGCACGGAATTCGTGCGGGATCGGCCCGTCATGCTCGATCGTCAGGTAGGAGATGCATTTGCGCGCGTCGATCCGGTGCGCCGCGTCGAAAGCTTGGGTGGGGCAGGCATCGAGGCACCGCCGGCATGAGCCGCAATGGACGCCCTCGCTCGCCGGCGCGTCTGGCGTCAGCTCGAGGCTGGTCAGGATCACCCCGAGAAACAGCCAGCTGCCGTGATCGCGGGAAACCAGGTTGGTGTGCTTGCCCTGCCAGCCGATCCCCGCCGCCTGCGCCAGCGGCTTTTCCATGACCGGCGCGGTGTCGACGAACACCTTGAGCTCGGATGGCGCGCGGTCGACGATGAACCGGGCGAGCGCCTTCAGCGCCTTCTTGACCGTCTTGTGATAGTCGCCGCCCTGCGCATAGGCGGAGATGCGGCCGAGCTCGGGATGCGCTGCCAGCGCCAGCGGGTCGCTTGCCGGCGCGTAGCTCATCCCAAGCGCGATCGCGGACTTGGCCTCGGGCCATAGCGCGCGCGGCGACACGCGGTGGTGGGCGCGCTCCTCCATCCAGCCCATCGTCCCGTGCCTGCCGGCCTCCAGCCAGCGCTGAAGGTCCAGCCCGGCGGCGTCCGCCGCATCCGCTCGCGCGAAGCCGCAGGCGACGAAGCTTAGGCGCTCGGCCTCGCTCCTTATTGCTTCCTCAAGGCTTTGGCCGTTATCCACGGGCGCGCCCTACACGCTTCGCGTGATTTTCCGTAGGAATTTCAGTGCTTCGACAGGCCCAGCATCCCGATATCGCCGTCGAAGCGGTCGACCTCGTCAAGGATTTCGACAAGACGCGTGCGGTCGACGGCGTTAGCCTCGCCGTGCCGGCGGGCTCGATCTACGGCCTGCTCGGGCCCAACGGCGCCGGCAAGACCACGACGCTGCGCATCCTGCTGGGCATCATCGATCCGTCGAGCGGCACGCGGCGCATCCTCGGCCGGGAGCAGCCGCTCGATGCTGCGGCCGAGGTCGGCTATTTGCCCGAGGAGCGCGGCCTCTATCCGGCGATGCACGCGCGCGACGCGATCGCCTTCATCGGCGCGCTGCGCGGCTTGCCCCTTCGCGAAGGCCGCCGCCGGGCCGACCAGCTGCTCAACGAGCATGGCCTCGGCGAATGGGCGAAGAAGCCGATCCGTAACCTGTCCAAGGGCATGGCCCAGACCGTCCAGCTGCTCAGCACCATCATCCATAATCCGCGCCTGATCGTCCTCGACGAGCCCTTCGCCGGGCTCGACGCGATCAACCAGGGCCGGCTCGAAGAGCTGATCCGGCGCGAGGCGCGCGGCGGCGCGACCATCATCTTCTCGACCCACGTCATCGCCCACGCCGAGCGGCTGTGCGAGAGGATCGCGATCATCGCCAAGGGCAAGGTCGCGTTCGAAGGCCGCGTCGACGAGGCCCGCGGCCGGCTGCGGCCGATCGTTCGCCTCCGCACCCGCGCGGAGGATGGGCCGTGGCGCTCCGCGATTCCGGCGGGGGCGCGCCGCGAGGGCGACGAATATGTCTTCGAGCTGCCCGAAGGCGGGCCCGAGCCGTTGCTCAAGGCGCTGATCGACGGCGGCGCCGGCATCGAGACGCTGGCGATTGAGCGGCCCGGCCTGCACGACGCGTTCGTGGCGATCGCCGGCGACAGCGCGGCCGCGGCGATGGCTTCCGGGGCCACGGTCGAATGATGCGCCGCCTTCGCTCCGCCTTCGTCATCGCCCGCCGCGATTTCAGCGCGACCGTGCTGTCGAAGACCTTCCTGTTCTTCCTCCTCGGCCCGTTGTTTCCGCTGCTGCTAGGAGGCGCGTTCGGAAGCATCGGCGCTCGCGTCGCGAGCCGGACCGAGGTGCCGATGGTGGCCGTCATCTCATCGCCCGCGGATTTCGCGCGCATCGCCGCGGCGCGCGAACGCCTTGCGACAGCGCTCGGCGATCCCGGAGTCGTGCGTTTCGAACATTATGCGCCCGAGCGCGACCTCGCCGCTCAGCAGCGGCACCTTCTCGCCTCGAGCGACCCGCCGATCCGCGCCGTGCTCACCGGCGGCCTCGCCGCGCCGCACCTCGTCGGAGGGGTCGATGCCGGCGGCCCGACCAGCGGCCAGGTCGACCTGATCCTCGCCGCGGCGCGCGAGCCGCGGCCGGACGCCGAGCTGATTCCCGTGACCAGGGTCGAGCAATCCAGCGGGTCGCTCGCCCGCGACCGCCAGCTGACGGCGCAGATCGGCCAGGTCGGACTGTTTTTCCTGACCCTCATGCTCTCGACCATGCTGCTGTCGCAGTTGATCGAGGAGAAATCGAACAAGATCATCGAGGTCATCGCCGCCGCCGTGCCGATCGATTCCCTGTTCGTCGGCAAGCTGTTCGCGATGCTCGCGGCATCGATCCTCGGGGTCATCGTGTGGATCAGCGCGGGTGCGCTGCTGATCGAGCTCGCGACCACCGGCGGCGTCCGGACGCTGCCGCCGCCGGCGCTCGGCTGGCCGGCCTTCCTGATCCTCGCCATCACCTATTTCGGCATGAACTACCTGCTGCTCGGCGCGGTCTTCCTGACCATCGGCGCGCAGGCGTCCACGGTGCGCGAAGTGCAGACCATGTCGATGCCGGTGACCTTCGGCCAGGTGCTGATCTTCGGCTTCGCGGCGACGGCGATCGGCTCGGTCAATGCGCCCGAGGCCATCGGCGCGGCGATCTTCCCCTTGTCCTCGCCGATGGTGATGCTGGCGCGCGCGGCCGAGGATCCGGCCTGGTGGCCGCATGTCGCGGCGCTCGCCTGGCAGGCGCTGTGGGTGGCGCTGATCCTCAAGCTCGGCGCGCGCATGTTCCGCAAGACGGTGCTGAAATCCGGCCCGCGCGCAAAGCGTTGGCGCTGGTTCCGGCGCCCAGAGAAAGCTTCGGCTTAAGCGATCGCTTCGCGCGCCATCTCTTCGAGTTTGGCCATGAGCGCGCGGTGCGGGAAGGGGCCGTGGCTGATGCGCGCGACGCCGGCCTCGGCCCACACCTTCTTGTCGGGCGCGCCGGGAAAGGCGATCACGTTCAGCGGCAGCGGCACTTCGCGCACCACCCGCTCGATCTGCTTCGGGTCCGACAGGCGGGGGACGAAGAAGCCGCTCGCGCCGGCATCCGCGAACGCCTTGCCGCGCTCGACGACCTGGCCGACCAGCGCATCGTCATAGGTCTGGGTCTTCAGGAACAGGTCGGTCCGCGCGTTGATATAGAATTGGTCGCCGACCGCGCGGCGGATCGCGGCGACGCGCTTTACCTGGAGGTCGAGCGGGTGCAGCCCTTCGCCTCCGATCACCTGGTCCTCGAAGTTGCAGCCGACCGCGCCGGTCTCCGCGAGCTTCCGCACATTTTCGCCGCCCTCTTCCGGATCGGCCGAGTAGGCGCCTTCGAAGTCGACCGTCAGCGGCACTTCGACCGCCTCGGCGATGCGCCGGGCATTGGCGAAGGCGAAGTCCATCGGCACTTGCTGCCCGTCGGGCCAGCCGTTGGCGTCGGCGACGGGATGGCTGCCCGTCGCCAGCGCCTTCGCCCCGGCTTTCACCACCGCGAGCGCGCTGCCGACATCCCAGATGTTGTAGAGCACGACCGGGTCGCCGGGGACGTGCAGCGCGGCGAAGCTCTCGAAGCTGCCCGCCATCACACGTGGTCCGGATAGATCGGGTGGATGTCGACCGGGATGTGGCCCATCTCGCCGGTCACCTGCTTGGCTTCCGCGTCCATCACCGCCCATTTGCCGAGAAAGGCCTTGGTCCCGTTGTAATCGCCGGTCGCCTGCAGCGTGATGATGTCGTGGACGAGGTCGCGGATCGCGCCGTCGAGCTTCGCCGGGTCGATGCGGAAGCGCTTGGCGCTCGCATCCCACACGATCCCGCCCTTGTCGCGGATATAGCGATACTGCATCGCCGCGCCCTTGCCGTGCGCATCGGTGTCGCCGAAGCGCATCGCGCGGAACAGGCCCGCGACATAGGTCGCGCGGATCTGCGGCTTCTCGGCCGCCGGGATCACGCCTTTGTCCATCATGAACAGCACGTTGTAGGCGCCCATGACGTCGGCCTTGGCTTCCTCGAACCCGCTGCCCACGTCCTTCAGCGCCTTGTCGACCGTGGTCTTCTGGCCGTTGACGGTGATCGAGCCCGGCCCGAGGCTGTGGCTCAGCTCGTGGAACAGGGTCTCCATGTACATGTAGCGGCTGTTCACGTTGGCCGCGTCGCCGGGCACTAGCACCAGGCCCGCCATGGGCTTCAGGATGCGGTCGTACTTGGCCGCGAGCACGTTCTGGAGGATCACCTTCTTCGCGCCCTTGGCCTCGCGCACCCGCTCGTCGTTGGGCAGGTTGAAGGCGACGGTCTGGATGCCGTGATTGCTGTCGCCGCCGGCATGGATCTGGTCGCCGACCGAGATCGGCGATTCAAACCCGCGCTTGAAATTCTTGTACTGCTCGTCCTCGGGGAGGTTGGCCTCCATCTCGCGAAGATGGCTCTTGTAGACGTCGAGCGCCGATGATTCCTTCGGATTGCGCAGCACGACGTAGGCTTCGAACGCGGTCTTCGCGCCGTAGAGCGTATCGGTGTAGGTTTCGTACGGCCCGATCACCATCTCGATCGGCGTGTCCTTCAAATCCATCCAGGCGAGCTCGGACTCGAAATAATCGTCGGTGCGGAAGGCCTTCGCGCGCAGCGTCAGGAATTTCTTGAGGCTCGGGTTGGTGGTGATCGCCGCTGCCTGTTCGAGCTTCTGCGCGGCGGGCTCCAGCCATTGCTTATATTCTTCGCGGTATGGAACCGCGACCAGCTTGTCGCCCTGCCGCTTCACCACCGTATAGGGGTCGGTCAGCGCCTTCGCCTCGCCGGGATGGGCGGCCAGATATTGGTCGAACTGCTCCTTGGTGAGACCCGCCGGATAGAAGCCCGCGCCGACCGGCCGGGCCGCGGTCCCGTAGAAGGGCTTGTCCTCGTCGACCTCGCTCCACGGCCCCATGAAGGTATCGAACTTGTCGAGCAGCGCCTTGTCGCCCGACTTCACGATCTCGTCGCGGATGCGCGGATTGTCGGCGGAAACCTGGCGCAAATAGATCGGGTTCATCAGGTCGGCGGCTTGGATCAGCAGGTTGACTACCTGCCGCTCCTCGTCGGTCAGATAGCTGGTGTCGGCCTGCATCTCGACGCGGGCGAGCTTGTCGGCCGCGCCCTGCTCTGCGCCTCCCGCTTGCGTCGTCGCATTCTGCTGGTTGGTGGAGGCCGCCTGGCAGGCGGCGAGCGAAAGCGCGGCGGCGGCCGCGAGCCAGCGGGTGGTGCTCATGGGCGGGCGCTGTAGAGCCGTGCCGCGGACGTATCAATCGCGCGGCGATGCTGGCGCCGGCATGGCCCGTGCATTATCGGCGCGAGGCATGGCGACGACGCTGGCCGATTCCACGCTTCTCGACGGTCTCACGGAGCCCGCGCTGATCGCCAGCGAAGGGCGCGTCGTCTGCGCCAATGCCGCCGCGCGCGACCTGTTTGGCGAGCACATCGAGGGCGATCCGATCGCGTCGGTCGTCGCCCATCCCGCCGCGCTCGAGACCCTGGATGGCAAGGATGGCGACGCCGAGGTGGAGCTGACCGGCCTCGGTGGCTCGCGGCGCCATTGGCTGATGCGCGCAACCGCTCTCGCAAACGGTGCCACGCTGGTCCGCCTGGTGGACCGCAGCGAAGCTCGCGCTGCCGAGCAGATGCGCGTCGATTTCGTCGCCAACGCGAGCCACGAATTGCGCACTCCGCTGTCGACTCTCATCGGTTATACCGAGACCCTGCGCGAGCAGGTGGACATCGACGAGGCGACGCGCGAGCGCTTCCTGGCGGTCGTCCACGACGAGGCCCGCCGGATGCAGCGCGTGGTCGAAGACCTGATTTCCCTCTCCCGCATCGAAGCCGAGAAATTCAGCGCGCCGACGGAAGCGGTCGCGCTCGGCGACCTGATCGACCACGAAATCGACGGCGCCCGGCGCACCGCCGAGGAGCGCGGCTCGGAGCTGGTGCGTGACGTTCCCGCCGAGCTTCCCGAGATCGCGGCCGACCGCAGCCAGATTCTGCAGCTTCTCGACAACCTCCTGACCAATGCGCTGCGCTACGGCGAGCCGGGTACGCCAGTCACCGTTTCCGCGCGCGCGGAAGGCCCGATGGTTCGCCTGTCGGTCGCCGACCATGGGGAGGGCATCGCGCCCGAGCATATCGCGCGCGTGACGGAGCGCTTCTACCGGGTCGACACCAGCCGCAGCCGGTCGCTCGGCGGCACCGGGCTGGGCCTCGCCATCGTCAAGCATATCGTCGAGCGGCACCGCGGGCGCCTGGCGATCGACAGCGAGCTTGGGCGCGGGACGACGATCCATGTCCTGCTTCCGGTCGCGGCCGCCGATCCGGTTTCATAAAAGTGTCATCCGCCGCGGCTAGACGGGGTTCATGGCCGTGACCAAGCCGCGCCTGCTCCTGGTCGAGGACGACCGCGCGCTCGCCGACCTCCTGATGTGGCACTTCAACCGCGAAGGCTATGATATCGTCCGCACCGCCGACGGGGACGAGGCGCTGTTGCTCGCCGAAGAGCGCACGCCCGACCTGGTGATCCTTGACTGGATGATCGAAGGCGTCAGCGGGATCGAGGTCTGCCGGAGATTGCGGCGACGGGCGTCCACCTCCGCCGTGCCGATCATCATGCTGACCGCGCGCGGCGAGGAGAGCGACCGCATTCGCGGGCTCGAGACCGGCGCCGACGATTATGTCACCAAGCCGTTCAGCCCGCGCGAGCTGCTCGCGCGCGTCGGAGCCGTGTTGCGCCGCGTTCGGCCGGCGCTCGCTGGGGAACAGTTGAGCTACGGCGACCTCGAGATGGACGTCCAGTCTCACCGCGTCAGGCGCGGCGGGAAGCCAGTTTCGATCGGCCCGACCGAGTTCCGCCTCTTGCGCCACCTGATGGAAAATCCCGGCCGCGTCTTCTCCCGCGAAAGATTGCTGACTGCCGTCTGGACCCACGATCCCGACATCGACGAGCGGACCGTCGACGTGCACGTGCGGCGGCTCCGCCGCGCGCTCAACGAAGGCGGACGCCCCGACCTCGTTCGCACCGTCCGCTCCGCCGGATACTCGCTCGACGCCGAGGATTGAGCGCTGTCACAAAAGTGAAACCGAGCCGTCATTCGGGAGCCGCCGCCAGCGCCTAACTCCGTTGCAAATACAACGGAGGAATGATGTGAAGGCGATGATTTTGGCCGTTGGCGCGGCCGCCCTTTTGCTTGGCGCCTGCAGCAAGGCCCCGACCGGCCAAGGCAATGGCGCCGGAGGGCCCGCCGCCGCGACCGGACAGATTACCGGTGCAGGCTCGACCTTTGTCTATCCGGTCCTCGCAGCGTGGTCGGGCGACTACGCCAAGCAGACCCGGCAAGCGGTCAACTACCAGTCGATCGGCTCTGGCGGCGGCGTGTCGCAGATCAAGGCCGGCACCGTCGATTTCGGCGCGACCGACCAGCCGCTTGAGCCCAAGGAGCTCGCCGAATCCGGACTGGCGCAATTCCCCGTGGTAATTGGCGGCGTCGTTCCCGTGGTGAACATTCCCGGAGTGGCGCCCGGCCAGCTGAAGCTCACTGGCCCGCTCCTCGCCGACATCTATGCCGGCAAGGTCAAGAAGTGGAACGACCCGACGATCGGCACGGTCAATGCCGGAGTCGCGCTTCCCAACGCGGATATCGCTGTCGTCCATCGCTCGGACGGATCGGGCACCAGCTTCAATTTCACCCACTATCTGAGCCAGGTCAGTCCGTCGTGGAAATCCGGCCCCGGCGAAGGCAAGTCGGTCGACTGGCCGGTCGGCGTCGGCGGCAAGGGTAACGAAGGCGTTGCCGGCTATGTGAAGCAGATTCCGAATTCGATCGGCTATGTCGAATATGCCTACGTCCTGCAGAACAAGATGGCTTTCGCCCAGCTGCAGAACGCGGCCGGCAACTTCGTCACGCCGAGCGCCGAGAGCTTTCAGGCCGCCGCGGCGAGCGCCGACTGGAAGAACGCCCGCGACTTCTTCCTGGTGATGACCAATGCGCCCGGCGCCAATGCCTATCCGATCACGGCCACAACCTTCGTGCTGATGCATCGCCAGCCCAAGGACAAGGCGCGTTCGGATGCGGCGCTCGGCTTCTTCCGTTGGGCGCTGAAGGACGGCCAGGCCCAGGCGCAGAAGCTCGATTACGTGCCGCTTCCCGCCGACCTCGTCGGCCAGGTCGAAAGCTACATCGGCGCCAGCATCAAGTGACCACTCCCCCTGATGCGTCGCCGAGGAGCGGCGCCGGCGCGGACCGGGCTTTCGAGCTCGCTACCGCCGGCGCCGCGTGGCTCGTTCTCATCCTGCTCGGCGCCACCGCGGCGTCGATGGCGTGGGGCGGGCGGCTGGCGTTCGAGACGTTTGGCTGGAGTTTCGTGACGGGCCGCGACTGGGATGCGGTGGGCGGCCGCTTCGGCGCTTTGGTGCCGATTTACGGTACGCTCGTGACCTCGTTTCTCGCGCTATTCATCGCCGTCCCCGTCAGCATCGGCATTGCTCTGTTCCTGACCGACATCGCGCCGCGCTGGATGCGCGGGCCGATCGGCATCGCCATCGAGCTCCTCGCTGCGATCCCCAGCATCATTTACGGCATGTGGGGCCTGTTCGTGTTTGCGCCGTTCATGGCCGCGCATGTCGAACCCTGGCCAAGCGAGCATCTCGGACCGCTTCCGGTCATCGGCGCGGCCTTCTCCGGACCGCCGATCGGCATCGGCCTGCTCACTGCTTCGATCGTGCTCGGGATCATGATCATCCCGTTCATTTCGACCGTTTCCCGCGACGTGTTCAACGCAGTGCCGCCGCAACTCAAGGAAGCCGCGGTCGCGCTCGGTTCGACGCGCTGGGAGATCCTGAGCCGCGTCACTCTACCGTACACGCGGTCGGCGATCATCGGCGCCGCTTTCCTCGGCCTCGGGCGAGCTCTTGGCGAAACGATGGCCGTGACTTTCGTCCTCGGCAACGCGCATGACCTTTCGTTCTCGCTGTTGATGCCGAGCAATTCGATCGCCGCCGCGATCGCCAATGAATTCACCGAGGCCGACACCGAGCTTTATCGCTCGTCGCTCATCGCGCTCGCCTGCCTGCTGTTCGTCGTGACCTTCCTCGTCCTGACGGCGGCGAAGCTGATGCTGATGCGGATCGGCCGCGTCCAGGGACGGACTCACTGATGCCGCTCCGCCGGAAGCTCGCGGACCTGCTGGCGCTGTTGTTCGCGGGCGCCGCGACCCTGTTCGGCCTGACCTGGCTCATCTGGATCCTGGGGACGACGCTCGTCGAAGGAGGCGCGGCACTGTCGCCGCAATTGTTCACCGCGATGACTCCGCCGCCGGGCGAGAGCGGCGGCTTGCTGAACGCCTTCTACGGCAGCGCGGTGATGGTGCTGCTTGCGCTCGCCATCGGAACGCCGATCGGCGTCGCCGCGGGCACCTATCTCGCCGAACATGGACACCATTCGCGCGCTGCCGTCGCCATCGGCTTCATCAACGATGTGCTGTTGAGCGCGCCCTCGATCGTGATTGGCCTTTTCGTCTATGAGCTGGTTGTCCGGCCGAGCGGCCATTTTTCGGGTTTCGCGGGCGCGCTTGCGCTGGCGATGATCCTGCTGCCGATCGTCGTCCGTACCACCGACGAGGCCCTTCGGCTGGTCCCCAACACCATGCGCGAAGCGGCCTTCGCGCTCGGCGTTCCGCGTTGGCGCGTCACCGCGCGCATTCTCTACAAGGCGGCGCTGAGCGGGATCGTCACAGGAGTGCTGCTGGGTCTCGCCCGGATCGCCGGCGAGACGGCGCCGCTGCTCTTCACCGCGCTCAACAACCAGTTTTGGACCGCAAGCCTCGGCGAGCCGCTGGCCAATCTCCCGGTGGTCATCTTCCAATATGCGATGAGCCCATACGACCAGTGGCACGCCCTCGCCTGGGCTGGCGCGTTCGTGCTCACCGCCTTTGTCCTCAGCCTCAACCTGCTGGTGCGCTTCTTCGCGCGCGGAGCCCGCAAATGATTGAAATCCTCGAGCGCCAGGAACTGTCGGCCGCGATCGCTGAAAGTCCGCCCAAGATCGACATTCGCAATGTGGCCTTCTTCTATGGCAAGTCGCAGGCGCTGAACGGCGTCGATCTCTCCGTGCCGGCAAATGCGGTCACCGCCATCATCGGTCCGTCGGGATGCGGAAAATCGACGCTGCTGCGCGCGATCAATCGCATCTATGAGCTTTATCCCGAGCAGCGGGCGACTGGTGAAATCCTGATCGACGGGCGCAACGTGCTCGACCGCAAATATTCGCTGTCCGCGCTGCGTCGCGCCGTCGGCATGGTGTTCCAGAAGCCGACGCCCTTCTCGACCACCATCCGCAACAATGTTGCCTTCGCGCTGTCTTATTTCGAGCGGCTTCCCAAGGCCGAGCTTGCCGACCGGGTCGAGGACGCGCTCCGCCAGGCGGCGCTGTGGGACGAGGTTAAGGACACGCTCCACGCCAGCGCGCTGTCGCTCTCGGGCGGGCAGCAGCAGCGTTTGTGCATCGCCCGCACGCTCGCGGTCCGGCCCGAGGTAATCCTGCTCGATGAACCGACCTCGGCGCTCGACCCCATTTCGACCACCCGGATCGAGGAGCTGATCCATGAGCTTCGGCAGCGCTTCACGATCGTCATCGTCACCCATAACATGCAGCAGGCTGCGCGCGTTTCTCAGCGCACGGCCTTCTTCCACCTCGGCGAGCTGGTCGAGGTCGGCGACACCACGCAGATTTTCACCAACCCGCATGTCCCGCGCACGCAGGACTACATCACGGGCCGCTATGGCTAAGGAGCGATGGATATGACTGCCGGCGGGCATACTTTGACCGCGTTCGACCAGGACTTGGCCGGGCTTCGCGGGCTGATCGTCGAAATGGGATCCTTCGCGGAAGCGGCGATCGAAGAGGCGCTGCGTTGCCTCGTCGAACACGACGTCACCGCCGCTCAGGAGCTCGTCGCCGGCGACCAGCAGCTCGATGACCTCGAAGCCGAAGCGGAGCGCCGCGTCGTCCAGCTGATTGCTCTCCGTGCGCCCATGGCCGACGACCTCCGCGACGTCGTCGCGTCATTGAAGATCGCCGGCGTCGTCGAACGCATCGGCGACTATGCCAAGAACATCGCGCGCAGGGTGCGCCGCCTCCCGAAGCGAGGCGCTCCCGAGCCGCTGTCGCTGCTTCCGGAAATGGCGAAGATCGCCCAGGAAATGGTGCACAATTCATTGCTCGCCTTCGCCGAACGCGACGCCGAGCTCGCGACGACCGTGTGTGCTCGCGACGATGCGCTCGACGACTTCTATGAAGTCATCTTACGCACGCTCGTGACCTGCATGATGGAAAATCCGCAGAATATCGGGCCGTCGACCACGCTTCTGTTTGTCGCCAAGAATCTGGAGCGGATCGGAGATCACGCGACCAACATCGCCGAGATGGTCTATTATGCGGCCACGGGAGACCAGTTGGCCGATCATCCCCGCTGACCACCGTCACAAAACTGCAGTCTGCCCGCCACGTGAAGGTCGTTCAGCGTGGCTAGAGCTGCGGTGAGCAGACCAGCAGACGCGCCGGCCTGAACTATACTCTAGTCCATGACTAGGGTAGTGGCATCGAAACAATGGGGTTGGAATGAAATTGAAGTATCTTGCGCCGGCAATGCTTGCCACGACTATGGGTTTGGCGACCCCGGCCGTCGCGGCGACGTCGGACAGCCAGCTGTGGACGAACCTCAATCTGAACGTGAAGATCAGCGATCGCTGGCGCTTGTCGGAGGAGGGAACCGTCCGCTTCAGCGACAACCGCAACGGCCTCTACGAGCTCGAGGTCAACAGCCTGCTCGGCTATCGCCTCAACAAAATGGTCACGCTCTGGGCCGGCTACACCCACAACCCGCAATATGCGTCCGGCGACTTCACGGTGATGGAGCACCGCGCACGCGAGCAGGCCACGTTCGACGGTTTCGCCAAGCTCGGCGGGGGTAAGCTCAACGGCCGCGTCCGCTTCGAGCAGCGCTGGCGGGAGCATGTCGACGGCACCGGCTGGCGCCTTCGCCCCTACCTCAAATATTCGGTGCCGATTGCCGGCAAGACCGCGCTCAACCTGTCGAGCGAGCCCTTCTTCAACCTCAACACCACGCCATTCCAGAAACGCACCGGCCTTGACCGGGTGCGCAATCTCGTCACGGTCTCGACCCCGCTGACCAAGGCCCTGTCGGGCGAGATCGGCTATTTGAACCAGCACGGCTTCGTGAAGAATGGGCCGGACACCAGCGACAACGTCGCCTATTTCGGCCTGGCGCTGAACCTGTAAGGCCCGCGCCTCAGGCGCCGATCAGCCTGGCCAGCGCGTCTTCGACCTGCTCGACCGTATAGGGCTTCTGCAGCCGCGGGCGGTCTTCCCACTTGTCGGGCATCTGCCAGTCGGCATAGCCGCTGGTGAGGACGAACGGCACGCCGCGCGCGGCGAGGACTTCGCACAGCGCGAAGACGACGTCCCCGCGGATGTGCACGTCCATCATCGCCGCGTCGATCGGCTCGGCGCCTTCCGCAAGCTCGCGTGCCGCGGCCATGTTCGGCGCGGGGCCCACGACCTCGCAGCCGAGGTCGGCGAGCAGCTCGGCCGTGAACGGTCCGACGACCGGCGAATCCTCGACCACCAGGATGCGGCGGCCCTTCAGGCGAGCGTCTTCGCTCACCGGGGCGGGGTCTTCAGTGGACGAACCTTGCGACGACATCTCGATACGAACGCGAAACTTTCACTTGTGCTCCCGAATCGAGCACGAGGAAGCATTCGCCGTTGGTATGCGGCTTGACCTGCCGCACGAGGTCGAGGTTGACGATGGTCGAGCGGTGGACGCGCTGGAAGCGGCGCGGGTCGAGCCGCTTTTCCAGGTCCTTCATCGTCTCGCGCAGGATCAGCGTGTTCTCCCCCGTCTGGATGCACATATAGTCCCCGGCCGCGTCGATCCGCTCGATCGTGTCGACGTCTACCCTGAAAATCTGGCCCTGGTCCTTGATGTTGATCATCTTTTCGTAGCGGTCCGGCGCCGGGGATTCCGGCCCGCTTCCGGCCAGCTCCTCGGCCGCTTCGGGCGCATGCTCGACCAGCGCTTCCTTGAAGCGCTCGGCCTCGCCCGCGCTGCGCTTCTCGGACAGGCGCTGACGCACGCGGTCCATCGTCGCCGCCAGCCGGTCTTCGTCGACCGGCTTCATCAGATAATCGACCGCCTGCGCGTCGAACGCGCGCAACGCATGGTCGCCGTAGGCCGTGACGAACACGAACAGCGGCGGTTCGACGTCCATCAGCCCCTGGATCACCGAGAAACCGTCGAAGCCCGGCATCTGGATGTCGAGGAAGACGAGGTCGGGCTTGTTGGTCTTGATCTGGCGGATGGCTTCGCGCCCGTTGGCGGCGGTCGCGACCACCTCGACGTCCTCGTGTGCCTGCAGCCGCAGTTGCAGGCCCTGGGTCGCCAGGGTTTCGTCGTCGACCAGGACGGTCCGGATGGTCATGCAGCCGTTTCTCCGCTTTCGAATGGAATTTCGATGATAACGCTAAACCCCCCGCGTTCGTTCTTTGTGGTCTTAAACGAGTGTGTCGCGCCATAGGCCTGCGCCAGTCGGTCGCGAATGTTCGCCAGTCCGACGCCGGTCGACGGGCTCGCGGCGAAATCCGCCCCGTCGCCGTTGCCGTTGTCGGCGACTTCGATGCGCACTGCCTGGCCTTCGCGCCGGGCGGTGATCCAGATGTCCGCGCCCCCTTCGGCCGGAGTCACCGCATATTTGATTGCATTCTCGATCAGCGGCTGGAGCAGCAGCGACGGCAGCCGAGCGCCGATCGTCTCGGGCTCGACCCGGAAGTGCGGCCTCAAGCGGTCCTCAAAGCGCATCTTCTCGATCTCGAGATAAAGCTTCAGCGTCTCTACCTCCTGCGCCAGCGTCACCTTGGCCGTGGGCTCGTTGACCAGGGTGTAGCGAAGGAACGACGACAGCCGCGCCAGCATCGCATTGGCGCGCTCGGTCTGCTTCAGCAGCACCAGCGTCGAGATCGAATTGAGCGTGTTGAACAGGAAGTGCGGATTGAGCTGGTAGCGCAGCATCGCCAGCTGCGCGGTCGAGGCCTGGCCCTCGAGCATCTCGCGCTGCCGGATCTCGTTCTCGAGCAGCAGGAAATAATTGATCCCGTAATAGAGCGCGGCCCAGGCAGCGAGCAGCGAGAAATTGAGGAGGATCGCGCCGAGATATTCGACCCCGACCGGTTTGGCGTCGGGCTTCAGGAAGGTCGCGTAGCTCCACGTCTCGATGACCGAGAAGGCCATGGACGCGATCCCGACCACGCCCAGCGACAGGATCATCGTCCACAGCGGCCGGATGGTGATCAGCCGCCGGAACAGCGACGCCATCAGCAACGTCAGCGAATAACCCGTCGCGGTCAGCAGCAGCGTGTGGACGAGCCACATCCAGCCCATCGAATTGGCGAAACCGGAAAGCGAGCGGAGGAAGAAATAACCGCTCCACCCCACCGACTGGAGGATCCAGAACGCGCGGTTCTTGTCGTCGAAGAACGGCTGGTCGAGCCCGAACCCGCGGGCGATCGGCGCCGCGGGGGAGCGAATCTGCGGCGCGTCGGCGGCGCGCCGCGGCGTGGCCGCCCGCCGGTCGAGGGTCGCGCTGTCGGTCGCCATCGCCGCCGATATAGAAGCCGCGGCCAATCTTTGCGAGCCGCAAGGGTTGTGCGCCGGGCGGTCGTCGCTCTAGCGGGGCACTCGAACCATTGTCCGGCGTTCGTCGTTTGGCCGTCTTCGAGGTATCGTTTTCAATGCACCTTCTCGCCCGTCTCGCGCTCGTCGGCGTCCTCCTCCTTTCGGCCTGCCGCGCGGGCGAGCCGGGCAACCGGGCGCATCCGCAAGCGGCCGAAGCCGCGATTGCTCCCATCCTCACCACGCCCGACGCGGTCGATACGCACAGCTTCGCGCGGCCGCTCGAGGCGCGCGTCACGCATGTCGCGGTCGACCTCAACGTCGACTTCGACGCCAGGCGGATCGGCGGCACAGCAACGCTCGACATCGACCGCAAGCCGGACGCCAGGGAGATCGTGCTCGACGACGCGGGCCTCGAAATCCAGGGCGTCACCGACGGATCGAAGCACCCGCTGCCGTTCAAGGTCGGCGCCACGGACCCCAATCTCGGCGCGCCGCTGACCATCGGCCTCAAGCCCGACACGAAACGCCTCGTCATTACCTACCGGAGCGCGCCTGACGCTGGCGCTCTCCTGTGGCTGACGCCCGATCAAACGGCAGGCAAGAAGATGCCCTTCCTGTTCAGCCAGGGCGAGGCAATCGAGAACCGCAGCTGGATTCCGACCCAGGATTCGCCGGGGATCCGCCAGACCTGGGAAGCGGCGATCCACGTGCCCGCTGGCATGACCGTGGTGATGAGCGCGCCGCGCATCGAGCAGCCGATCACCCAGGGCGGCGAAAGCGTCTTCAACTTCCGCATGGACCACAGCGTCGCTTCCTACATGATCGCGATCGGGGTCGGCGACCTCGTATTCAAGCCGCTGGGCCCGCGGACCGGCGTGTGGGCGGAGCCGGTGACGCTGGATGCGGCGGCGCGGGAGCTGGCCGATACCGAGAAGATGGTCGCGGCCGCCGAGAAGCTCTACGGCTCCTATCGCTGGGGCCGCTACGACGTGCTCGT
>DATEIK010000133.1:0-4566 GCA_035279065.1 Sphingomicrobium sp.
TGGTCGAGCTCGATGCTCTCGAACAGCGCCTTGAAATTGCCCTCGCCGAAGCCCTCGTTGCCCTTGCGCTGGATGATCTCGAAGAAGATCGGGCCGATCACGTTCTGCGTGAAGATCTGCAGCAGCAGGCCCTGCCCCTCGGTCGGAGCGCCGTCCATCAGGATCCGGCGTTTCTCGAGCTCCGGAATGCTCTCCTCATGCCCTTTGATCCGCTCGGGGAGCAGCTCGTAATAAGTGTCGGGCGTGTCCTGGAAGGGAATCTCGCGGCCGCGCAGGATATCGACCGCGGTGTAGATGTCGGTCGTGCCGAGCGCGATGTGCTGGATGCCCTCGCCCTTATATTCCCGCAGGAACTCCTCGATCTGGCTCTTGTCGTCCTGGCTCTCGTTCAAGGGAATGCGGATCTTGCCGCAAGGGCTGGTCATCGCCTTGGAGAAGAGGCCGGTCTGCTTCCCTTCGATGTCGAAGTAGCGGATCTCGCGAAAGTTGAAGAGCTTCTCGTAGAAGTCGGCCCAGACGCTCATCCGTCCGCGGTTCACGTTGTGGGTCAGGTGATCGATGTAGGTGAGCTTCGAATCCGCTTGCGCCATCCGCTGCTGCCAATCCGGATGGAAGTCGAAATCGACCTCGTAGATCGAACCCCCGACGCCGGCGCCCTCGTCATAGCGGTCGACGAAGAACAGCCGCGAGCCGCCGATGCCCTCGATCGCCGGGATGTCGAGCTCGCCGTCGCCCTTGCTGACCTCGACGTTGGTCGCGCCGAGGCTGAGCGCCCGCGCATGCGCGGCCTTCGCGTCCTTGACGCGGAAAGCCATCGCGCAGGCGCTGGGGCCGTGATCCTTGGCATATTGCTCGGCATAGGAGCCGGGCTCGGCGTTGATGATGAAGTTGCAGTCGCCCTGCTTGTGCAGAGTGACGTTCTTGCTCTTGTGTCGTGCAACTTCGGGGAAGCCCATCTTGCCGAACAGCGAGCGCAGCAGCTCGATGTCCGGCGCGGTATATTCGACGAACTCGAAGCCGTCGGTCCCCATCGGGTTGGCGAACCCGGTGACGGTCTTCTCCTCCACAGTCGTGGCCATGACTTGACTCCTTTGCGGCCCAACTGCTCCTGCGACCGCGGCATTTCAAGGGAGGCGCCACATGGAAACCGCCGACGGCTGGACCCTCGAGGACGGCGGCAAGGCGCTGGTCCGCACCTTCAAGCTCAAGGATTTCAGCGAGGCATTCGGGTTCTTGACCCGCGTCGCGCTTCATGCCGAGAAAATCGACCATCACCCCGAGTTCACCAGCGTGTGGAACCGCGTCGACTTTCGCCTGACCAGCCATGACGCCGGCGGCGTGACCGATCGCGACCGGGCGCTTGCGGAGGCGATCAACCGGCTCGCCGATGGCTGATCGCGGTTGGTGAGCTCCAATTCTCTTTCCGACAGGCGAGGCTTCTGGGCGTTTGTCCTGGGCGTCCTCGCGGTCACCGGCGGCGTGGTCATGCACGCGCCGATGTTCCTGATGGGCCGGCACAACCATTTCATTCTCGCGGGGATGCCCGTCGGCTGGGACATGGTCGCCGGCATGGTTGCGATCGTCGCCGGTATCGGGATCGCGGCCTACGGCCTGCTGCCGAAGGACGTCGCGGCGCAACTGGCGGCGTCGCAGGACATCGTCGTCTCTCCGCCCGAGGATGCGCCGCTCACTCCGGCACACTGGACGCTGATGGCGGTGCTGGTGATCGCGCTCGTCATCGACATCATGAAGCCCGCGACGCTCGGCTTCGTCCTTCCCGGCATGATGAGCGAATATCGCGTCGACCAGGCGACGGTCTCCTCCTTCCCGTTCGCCGCGCTGGTCGGAACGGTGATCGGCTCCATCCTCTGGGGGATTATCGCCGACATCTACGGCCGCAAGGCGTCGATCCTGCTGTCCGCGGTGATGTTCGTCGGCACCTCGATCTGCGGGGCGATGCCGTCGCTCGCCTGGAACGTCGGCATGTGCTTCCTGATGGGCGCGGCGGCCGGCGGCATGCTTCCGGTGACCTATGCGCTGCTCGCCGAGATGATGCCCAGCAGGCATCGGGGCTGGGCGCTGGTCCTGGTCGGCGGGCTCGGCGCCGTCGGCGGCTATTTCGCGGCGAGCGCGCTTTCCGCCCTGCTCCAGCCGGAGTTCGGCTGGCGAATCATGTGGCTGCTCAACCTCCCTACCGGCCTTTCCCTCGTGCTGCTCGGCGCGCTCATCCCGGAATCCGCCAGGTTCCTGCTCGCGAGAGGACGGCGTGACGAGGCGGCAGCCGTCATGGCCAGCTTCGGATCGAATGCGCGGCGAATTCGCCGTGCGGCGGCGGCGAGCGGCTCTTCGGCTCCGCTCACGGGACGCGCGTTGATCGGCAAGCTCATTGCGCTCAGCCTCGCCGCCACCTGCTACGGATTGATCAACTTCGGCCTGCTCCTGTGGCTTCCGGCCGACCTGGTCGCGAGAGGCCAGAGCGTCGAGGTCTCGAGCCGACTGCTCGCGGAATCCGCGCTCATCGCCTTTCCGACCATCTTCGTCGTCGCGTTCGCCTACAGCGCCTGGAGCAGCAAATGGTCGGTGGTGGGCTCGATCGCCATCACCATCCTTGGCCTCGTCGGTGTCCTCCGGCTGGAGTTCACCGGGGCCGGAAGCCCGGTGATTCCGGTGGCGCTGCTCATCATCGGCACCAGCGCGCTGATCGCGATGCTTCTGCCTTATACGGCGGAGAGCTTCCCGCTGCGCATTCGTGGGCGGACCACCGGAACCGTCGCTGCTTGCACCAAGGCCGGCGGCATGTTCGCCCAGCTTCTTGCCATGCTCGCGCTCGTCCCGCCGCTTGGAATCGTCTCGCTGGCGATCATCGTGCCGACGGCGGGAGCGCTGGTGATGGTCGGGCGCTACGGAAAGGAAACGCGCGGGCGCGACCTCAGGGACCTCGATCCCGACGGGCATACGTTCGCCGCGACGGGTATCTGAAGACCGCGGCGGGCGTCTCCAATTAACCATCGGCGGCAAGCATTTTGCAGCTTCCGCAAGAGCAAAATCCTCAGGTCACGGGCAAGTGGACAAGCGCCCGCGTTAACCAAGGAGTGGGCCATGATGCGATTAACGCAAATTCTGCGCTGCGAGCGCGGGGTCAATGCGATCGAATATGCGCTGGTCGCGTCACTGATCGCGATCGCCGCTTATGGTGCGTTCCAGGCCTTGGGGAACCGGGTCGACACGATGTACGGCAACGTCTCCAACCACATGCCGTCGTCCTGAGGCACTTGTTCGGCCATTGATCGTTCAGGCGGAAACAGCGATAGGAGCAGCAATGAACCGCATGGTTGCCAGCTGGAACTATTATTATCCCGACGAGGTTGGGACCGGCTGACGCGCACCTAGTTCAGACGACCAACCTCGACCCGCCAGGTTTCCTCGGCGGGTTTTTTGTTGCCGAGAAGAGGACATCGCATGCTTCAGGAGACGATCGAGAAAGACCGGCCGACGCGGGATTGGCAGGACTACATCGTCCCGCAATGCTGGGAATCGTTCACCGCGGAAGACCATTCGGTGTGGGACCTGCTGTTCGCTCGGCAGGTCGAGCTGCTGGGCAGCCGCGTCGTCTCGCCGTTCTTCGACGGCATCGACCTCCTGAAGCTCAAGCATCCCGGCGTACCCGACGTCGAGGGGCTGAATGCGATCCTCGAGCCGCGCACCGGCTGGCGAACGGTGGCCGTGCCCGGGCTGGTGCCCGACGACGTCTTCTTCGCGATGCTGAGCGAGCGGGTGTTCCCGGTCGGCAATTTCATCCGCACGCGTGACCAGCTCGACTATCTCGAGGCGCCCGACTGCTTCCACGACATGTTCGGCCACATCCCCATGCTGGCGCACCACGATTATGCCGAGATGACCCGGCACATCGGCGACCTGGGCCTCGCGGCGATTGCTGCGGACCAGGGGCACAAAGCCGCGCGGCTTTACTGGCATAGCGTCGAGTTCGGGCTGGCAAAGGAGCGTGGCGAGCTCAAGATCCTCGGCGCGGGGCTCGCGTCGAGCTTCGGCGAAGCGCATTTCAGCCTTGAGAGCGACCAGGTCGAACGCCTGCCCTTCTCGGTCGAGCGCGCGGTGAACACCGCCTACAAGCACGACGCCTTCCAGCCGCGCTATCTCGTCTCGGAATCGCTCAACACGACGATTGCCGACGTGCTCGCTTTGACTCCGGAGCATCTGCTGGCGCTATAGCGGACGGATGGCCGAGCAGGCGACGACAGGCGAATACAGGAGCGGGCACGACCCGCGGACGCTGCGCGACGCGCTCGGCTGCTTTGTCACCGGAGTGACGGTCGTCACCTGCCTCAACGAGGCTGGCGACCCCGCCGGCCTCACGGTCAACAGCTTCACCTCGGTGTCGCTCGATCCGCCGTTGCTCCTCGTCTGCCTGTACAAGGAGGCGGCGAGCGCGGCCGCGCTGACGGAGGCCTCTCACTTCGCGATCAACGTGCTCCAGACGGGGCAGCAGCCGGCGTCGATCCGCTTCTCCACCCGCGACGAGGATCGGTTCGGCGCAACGCGCTGGGC
>DATEIK010000134.1:0-2151 GCA_035279065.1 Sphingomicrobium sp.
ACGATGGCCAGCGCGATGCCGCGCGCCTTCGGCTCGAGCGCGCCCGGTTCGGACAGCTCCTTGTGGAGCATGCCGACGTCGGGCCGCGGCGTATCGGGCGCGCGCAGCGCGACCAGGACGAGCAGCGCGATCAGCACGCCCATCAGCAGATAGACCATCGACCAACTCATTCGCGCGGCCATCACCAGCGCCAGCGCGCCGCCGACGATCGAGGCGATGCGATAGCCGAACTGGTAGATCGCGGAGAGAAGCTCGACCGGTGTCTGCTCGTCGGCGACGTCGATCCGCCATGCATCGACCGCGACATCCTGCGTCGCCGAGGCGAGCGCGGCGATCACCGCGAAGATCGCGAAGGTGCCGATGTTGGTGGAAGGGTTGGTCGCGGCGAGCCCGGCGAAGCTCAGGATCATGATCGCCTGGCACATTACGATCCAGCTTTTGCGGCGTCCGATCGTCTCCAGGACGGGAAGCCTGAGACGGTCGACGACCGGCGACCACAGGAACTTGAAGCTGTAGCTGAGGCCAATCCACGACAGGACGCCGATCGTCGCGAGGTTGATCTTGGCTTCGCCGAGCCAGGCGTTGAGCGTGCCGATCAGCAAAGCGTAGGGGAGGCCCGACGAAAAGCCGAAGGCGAGCATGGTCGAGGACTTGCGCGTCTGGAGCGCGGCCTTGAGCAGCCTCCAACCCTTCGGACGTTGCGCTGCTGCCAATGGTTCCTCCCCATATCCCGGCGGAGGCCGGGATCCACTGTCTGGACTCCGGCCTTCGCCGGAGAACAGTAGTTTCGTTTCACGGCCTGCCTAGCCCCGCGATGAACGGTTCCCCGCCTACTCCGGCTCGCTCACCGCAATGAACAGCTCGAGGCCCTTGGGCGGCTTGACCTTCTGGCCCTGAAGGTGACGGTCGACGCACTCGATCGCCTTGGTCAGCTGGCGCTCCGTGTAGGGCTTGGTCAGGCACCCGACCGCGATCTCGGCCGCACCGGGATAGGGATTTCCCGTCGCGAACAGGGTCGGGATCCCCTTGGCCTTGGCGCTTCTGGCGAGGTGGATGCCGGTCTGCTGCTTCTTGAGGCGCACGTCGCTCAGGATCAGATGGACTTCCTCGCGCTCGAGGATTTCGAGCGCTTCATCGAGATCGTCGACCGTGGCGACGATGTCGTAGCCGGCGTCGCCGAGGTGATTTTCATTGTCGAACGCGGTCAGCGGCTCGTCCTCGACGATGAGGATCCGCTTGACGACCTGCTTACGCTTCCCGAACAGCATCGATACTTCGCCCCAATGACTTCGCATCCGCAACGAACGAAGCGCGCCCCGGTGCCGCACCCGCGCAAAGCAAAGCGCAAGGTCGCTGCGCCGCCACAGGAGCGCACGGACGGGCCGCAAAGAATTGCAAAGCTGCTCGCCCGCGCCGGCATCGCTTCCCGCCGCGAAATCGAGCGCATGATCGCCGAAGGCCGCATCGCGCTCAATGGGGAAAAGATCACCACGCCGGCGACGCTGCTGAGCGACGTTACGGGCCTGACCGTCGACGGCCGCCCAGTGCGGCCCGCCAAGGCGACGCGGCTCTACCGATTCTACAAGCCGCCGCGCGCTTTGACCGCCGCGCACGATTCCAAGGGGCGCCCGACGATCTACGACAAGCTGCCCAAGGGCCTGCCGCGGCTGATGCCCGTGGGCCGGCTCGACTTCCTGACCGAAGGGCTGCTCCTGCTGACCAACGACGGCGAGCTCAAACGCCAGCTCGAGCTGCCCAAGACCGGCGTCGTCCGCACCTATCGTGCCCGCGCGTTCGGCACGGTCAGCCAGGCGCGGCTCGAGGAACTGGCCGAGGGGATCACGATCGAGGGCGTCCATTACGGCTCGATCAACGCGAATCTCGAACGCCGCACGGGACGCAATTGCTGGATCGAGATGAGCCTGACCGAGGGGAAGAATCGCGAGGTCCGGCGCGTGCTCGAACATCTGGGACTCCAGGTATCGCGGCTGATCCGCACGGCTTACGGGCCGCTGACGCTGGAAGGGCTGGAGCCGGGCCAGGTCGACGAAGTGGATCGCGCCGAGCTGGAAGCGTTTCGGAGGACGCTGAAGTGAAATTCCTCCCCGGAACGGGAAGGCGGCAGCGCGAAGCGCTGACGGAGGGGTCGAT
>DATEIK010000135.1:0-2850 GCA_035279065.1 Sphingomicrobium sp.
CCTTGAGCTCCGCGATCGCGACGGTCGTGCGCGGCAATTGCATGAGCGACAGGATCGCTTCCTGCATGCGTGCCCCGCCCGACGCGGTGAAGATGATGTAGGGAGCCTTGTCCGCGATGGCGGCGCGGATGCCGGCCACGAACGCAGCCCCGACCGCGGTGCCCATCGACCCGCCCATGAAGGCGAAGTCCTGGACGCCGAGGATGACCTTGTGGCCGTCTATCCTGCCGCTGGCGTTGACCAGCGCGTCGCGCTCGCCGTTGGCGGCGCGCGCGGTCTTGAGCCGGTCGGTGTAGCGCTTGGTGTCCTTGAAGCGCAGCGGGTCTTCCTTGACCTCCGGCGCGGGCAACAGCTCGTACTGCGCGGCGTCGAACAATTGCTCGAACCGCTTGGTCGGACCGATGCGGTCGTGGAAGTCGCAGCGCGGACAGACGCTGTAATTTTCCTCCCACTCCTTGACGAACACCATGGTCCCGCACTTCGAGCATTTGTGCCACAAATTCTCGGCGGTCTGGCGCTTGGGCAGGAAGGGGATGCCGCTGCGCACCCGGCTCAGCCAACTCATGGAATGACCTCTTTCTTCAAGCTCGCGGCGATGTCCCGGATTGCTGCCGAGGGATCGTTGGCGGCGGTGATCGGCCGGCCGATGACCAGCACCGACGCGCCGTCGCGGAGCGCATCGCGCGGAGTGACGATGCGCTTCTGGTCCCCGGGTTGTGCCCCCTCCGGGCGTACGCCGGGATCGACGAAGAAGCCGTCGGGCCAGCCGGCCTTCGCGGCGCGGACTTCGGCGCCCGAGCAGACGATGCCATCGAGGCATGATTCCCTCGCGAGGTTCGCGAGCCGCTGCACCTGCTCTTCGGGCGATCCGAACACGCCGGCGGTCGCGAGGTCGGGCGCGTCGAGGCTGGTGAGCACGGTCACGCCGACGACCTTGGTGCCGCTGGGCGCCGCCCGCTTTGCTGCTTCCAGCATGGCCTGGCCGCCCGCCGCATGGACCGTGAGGATCGCCGGACTGAGGGGCGCAAGCGCCTCGACGGCCTTGGCGACCGTGTTGGGAATGTCGTGGAGCTTCAGGTCGAGGAAGATGTCGAGGCCCATGTCGGCAATGCGCCGAACGCCGTCGGGTCCCTGGCCTGCGAAGAATTCGAGGCCGAGCTTCACGCCGCCGGCTTCGCCGCGCACCGCCTCGGCCAGGGCGATGGCGCGATCCATGCCGGGCGTGTCGATGGCGACGAAGATCGGCTTCATATGACCGGGCTTTCTGCGGCCTCGATCGCGGGCGGCGGCGCGGGTGCCGCTTCCGTCGCCCGCTGGCGATCCAGCGCCTCGAGCCGGCGGCGCATCGCCCACAGCTTCGCGCGCATGATCAACCAGGTCGGCAGCCAGCCGAGCACGAACGCGACCAGCATCAGGATCGGGATCTTCACGTCGGCCTGGATGTCGCCCCACAGATTGAGCGTGACGTCGCCCCAGTTGCGCACCGCGAACAGCGCTACCAGCACCGCGAGCAGCACCCAGAAGACGGTCTTCAGAAATTGCATGGGCGGCGCTTTAGGCGAGGCCGCGCGCCAAGGCCAGAAGCCGTGGCTTTCGTCGCGCCACAGAGTCGGTTCACCGCAACTACGTTCACCCGAGCGTTGAGCACTCATCCGCCCCTTGTCACAGCTAACAACGGGCGGGAGAGGGACGATATTGCGGACTGCGCACAAGATCGGCGTTGGCGCGTTCATTTTGCTGACGGGTGCATCGTTGCTGGCGATGCGGCCGCACAGCGACGCCGAGCGCTCGGCGCAGATCGCGCGGGCCCACCTCGAGCTGGCGACGCTTTCGACCCGGGACCGCCGCGACGTCGATTACCGGCTGCTCGATGCGCGCCTGCAGCAATTGATCACCAGGCCGGCGATGGTCGGGCTGGCCGTCGGCGTGGTCGAGAACGGCCGGATCACCTTCCTCAAAGGCTATGGCGAGACCGAAGAGGGGAGCGGCGATCCGGTGACCGCTGAGACCGTCTTCCGTTGGGCCTCGGTGTCGAAGGGCCTCGCCGCGACGATGGTCGCCAAGCTCGCCGAGCAGGGCAAGATCGACCTCGGCGCGCCGGTCGCCAATTACGCGCCCGATCTCAAGCTCCCCGCCGGCAACGAATATCGCGCGAGCGTCGGCGACCTCCTGTCGCACCGCCTCGGCCTCTATCGCAACGCGTTCGACAACAAGCTGGAGGAGGGCCAGGACCCGAGCTTCCTCAGGACCCAGCTGGCAACGCTCAACGCGGTGTGCGCGCCCGGGACCTGCTGGGACTACCAGAACGTCGCCTATGACGCGTCGAGCGAGATGGTCAGCCGCGCGACCGGGCTGCCCTACGAGCAGGCGGTCAGGCGCTATCTGTTCGACCCGATCGGCATGACCAGCGGCAGCGTGTCGATGTCGGGGCTCGAGTCCAACAGGAGCTGGGCGCATCCCCACACCGCCGGCCGCCGCACGCTGCCGATGGTCGATACTTATTACAAGGTGCCCGGCGCGGGGGGCATCAACACCAACATCAAGGACATGGCGCTGTGGATGCTGGCGCAGATGGGCGAGATGCCCGACGTGCTCGACGCGAAGCTGCTCGACACGATCCACGGCCGCTACGTGAAGACTCCGACCGAGCGCGGCCGGCTGCGCAAGTTCCTCGAGCGGCTGGGTGACGCCTGGTACGGCTATGGCTGGCGCAGCTACGATTATGCCGGTCACCGGATCATCGGCCACCGCGGCGGCATCAACGGCTACCGCTCGCTGATCCTGTTCGACCCTCAAAAGAAGAGCGGCGTGGTCGCGCTGTGGAACAGCAACACCAACCAGCCCGGCGGT
>DATEIK010000136.1:0-5054 GCA_035279065.1 Sphingomicrobium sp.
GTGTGGTCGTTCGGGATATCGCTGGCCGGCGCGGTCGTCAGTCTTGGCTACCAACTAGCCTTGGCCCCGCCCATACCGGGGGCAACGCAAAGTGGGATGATGAAGGTGATGCCGCTGGTGATCATCGCGGTCGCGCTGTTCCTGTTCCTCTACGCCCGCGCGATGGCGCAGAAGGACGTGCTGCGCTGATCTAACCGCGCCGGCCGCCGAAGCGCGTGCGGCTCTGCTTGCCGAAGCGGCCTTTGCGGGTGCCGGGCTTGCCTTCGCTCGAATTGCCGAGTGGGCGCGGGGCGACGCGCTGGTCGTGGGGGATGCCGAGATCGTTTTCCTCGAGCCGGCGGATTTCGTCGCGAAGGCGCGCGGCTTCCTCGAACTCGAGGTCGGCGGCGGCTTTCCGCATCCGCTCCTCGAGGTCGCCGATGTAGGCCTTGAGGTTGTGCCCGACTAAGTGCGGGCGCTCCTCGTCGCCGGTATCGACGACCACGCCGTCGCGGGTCGAAAGGTGCGCGAGCACGTCGTGGATGTTGCGGCGGATGCTCTCGGGCGTGATGCCATGCTCTTCGTTGTAGGCGAGCTGCTTTTCGCGCCGGCGGTTGGTCTCGTTGAGCGCGCGCTCGATCGAGCCGGTGACGGTGTCGGCATAGAGGATCACGCGGCCGTCGACGTTCCGCGCGGCGCGGCCGATCGTCTGGATGAGCGAGGTCTCCGAGCGGAGAAAGCCCTCCTTGTCGGCGTCGAGGATCGCGACCAGCCCGCATTCGGGGATGTCGAGACCCTCGCGCAGCAGGTTGATGCCGACCAGCACGTCATAGACGCCGAGCCGAAGCTCGCGGATCAGCTCGATGCGCTCGAGCGTCTCGACGTCGCTGTGCATGTAGCGGACCTTTAGGCCAGCCTCATGGAGGTATTCGGTCAGGTCCTCGGCCATGCGCTTGGTCAGAGTGGTGACGAGCGTGCGATAGCCCCTCTTCGCCGTCAGCTTGGCTTCGTTGACGAGGTCGTCGACCTGGTCCTCGACCGGCTTGATCTCGACCGGGGGGTCGATCAGCCCGGTGGGGCGGATGACCTGCTCGGAAAAGACGCCGCCGGTCTCGTTCATCTCCCACGGGCCGGGAGTCGCCGAGACGAAGGTCGTCTGCGGGCGCATCGCGTCCCATTCGTTGAAGCGCAGCGGGCGGTTGTCGATGCAGCTCGGCAGGCGGAAGCCATATTCGGCGAGGGTGATCTTCCGCCGATGATCGCCGCGCGCCATCGCGCCGATCTGCGGCACGGTCTGGTGGCTTTCGTCGATGAACAGAAGCGCGTTGTCGGGGAGATATTCGAACAGGGTCGGCGGCGGCTCGCCCGGCAGCCGGCCGGTGAGGAAGCGGGAATAATTCTCGATCCCCGCGCAGGAGCCCGTCGCAGCGATCATCTCCAGGTCGAAATTCGTGCGCTGCTCGAGCCGCTGCGCCTCGAGCAGACGGCCTTCTGCGGTCAGCTCCTTCAGGCGCTCGGCGAGTTCGTGGCGGATCGCCTCCATCGCCTGCTTGAGCGTCGGCCCGGGCGTCACATAGTGCGAGTTCGCATAGACCTTGATGCTGTCGAGCGACGCGATGGTCTTGCCGGTCAGCGGGTCGAACTCGGCGATGTCCTCGATCTCGTCGCCGAAGAAGCTGATCCGCCACGCCATGTCCTCATAGTGCGACGGGAAGATCTCGAGGCTGTCGCCGCGGACCCGGAAATTGCCGCGCGCGAAGGCCTGGTCGTTGCGGCGATACTGCAGCGCGACGAGCTTGCGGATGACCTCGCCCTGGTCTTCGGCGGCGCCCTTCTTCAGGCTGAAGGTCATCGCCGAATAGGTTTCGACCGAGCCGATGCCGTAGAGGCAGCTGACCGAGGCGACGATGATCACGTCGTCGCGCTCCAGCAGCGAGCGAGTCGCCGAGTGGCGCATGCGGTCGATCGCCTCGTTCACGCTCGACTCCTTCTCGATGTAGGTGTCGGTCCGCGGAACGTAGGCCTCGGGCTGGTAGTAATCGTAGTAACTGACGAAATATTCGACGGCGTTGTCGGGGAAGAAGCTCTTGAACTCGCCATAGAGCTGCGCGGCGAGGATCTTGTTGGGCGCGATGACCAGCGCGGGACGCTGCAGCGTCTCGATGACCTTGGCCATGGTGAAGGTCTTGCCCGAGCCGGTGACGCCCAGCAGCACCTGGCTCGCCTCGCCATTCTCGGCGATGCCTTCGACCAGCTCGCGGATCGCGGTCGGCTGATCGCCGGCGGGCTCGTAGTCCGACACCAGCTTGAACTTCTGGCCGCCCTCGGCCTTGTCCGGCCGCGCCGGGCGGTGCGGGACGAACGTCTCGGTTTCCGGCTCGGCCAGCGAAGTGCGGATTTGAATCGCCATGGCTTGGGCATATGGTGCCCGCCCGAAGTCGACGCAACGCGCGCGGCAACAGGGGGAATGCGATGAGGACAGCGCCTTTGCTTCTTGCTGGCGTGGCTATGCTCGCCGCCTGCAACAAGGGGCCGGAGATCCACGAGAGGAACGCCAGCGTCTCAGAGGTCGCCCAAAAGGTGCGCGAGGCAGCGGGAACCCAGAGCCTGGTCGAGCCCGGCAAATGGGAAACCAGGGTCAACGTGCTCGACGTCGATATCCCCGGAATGCCGGCCGAGATGGCCGCGCAGATGAAGCAGAGCATGGCCAAGATGCAGGAGCACAATTTCACCAGCTGCCTGACCGAGGCGGACGTGAAGCGCCCGAAGGAGGACTTCTTCGCCGGGAGCAACAAGGATTGCCGCTACGACCATTTCACCATGTCGGACGGCAAGATCGACGCGGCGCTGCGCTGCGAAGGCAAGCCTGAGGGCAGCGCGATGACCATGACGATCAACGGCAGCTATTCGCGCGACAGCTACGAAGCGACCATGGCGATGGACGTCGCCGGCGGGCGCGAAGGCGGGATGAAGATCCGCTCGCACTCGCAATCGCATCGCGTCGGCCAGTGCAGCGCCGCCGAGATCAAGGCCAGGAACGAGGAGAACAAGGGATGATCGGCTATGTGACCGTCGGCAGCAACGACCTCGAAAAATCGCGCAACTTCTATGACGCCTTGATGCCGACTATCGGCGCTTCGCGGATCATGGAGTTCGGCGACAATTTCACGATGTACGGCACCGGCATGGGCAAGCCCGGCTTCGCGATCTGCAAGCCCTATGACGGCAATGCCGCGACGGCGGGCAACGGCAACATGGCCTCGATCGCGTGCGACAGCCGCGCGAAGGTCGATGCGCTCCACGCCAAAGCGGTTGAGCTCGGTGGCACGTGCGAAGGCCCTCCGGGCGTGCGCGGCGAAGAAGGCGATCGCGCGTTCTACGGCGCCTATTTCCGCGATCTCGACGGCAACAAGCTGGCGGCGTTCTGCATCGGGCCGGCCAGCTAGGAACCAATTCCGGTCGCTCGGCAGTTGAGCGGCCGTGACCGAAACGGCCGTTCTCATCAACCGACATGGCGGAATGGCATCCCGCGACTCCGACATCGGGAACAAGGTCGCGGCCGCGCTGAAAGGCGCCGGCGTGCGTGCAACGGTCGAACTGATAGAGGGTGGTGATTGCGAAGTGCGCGCCCGTGCGGTCGCCGAGCGCGGCGATGCGCTGCTGATCGTCGGCGGCGGCGACGGTACGATCAGCGCCGCCGCGGCCGCGCTTGCCGGCGGCAGCACGAGGCTCGGCATCCTGCCGCTCGGCACGCTCAACCATTTCTCCCGCGACCTCGGCATTCCGCCCGATCTCGGCGAGGCGGCGAAGCTGATCGCGTCGGGAAGCGAGAAGCGCGTCGACGTGGCCGAGATGAACGGGCGCATCTTCATCAACAACAGCGCGATCGGGCTCTACCCGCTGATGGTCGTCGACCGCGATCTGCAGCGCCGGCGCCTGGGCCGGAGCAAGCGGCTGGCGATGCTCGTTGCCTCGGTCCGGACGCTGGCGCGGTTCAATCACCAGCGCCTGACCCTGACCATCAACGACGAGAAAGCGCGCATCGACACGCCGCTGCTGTTCGTCGGCAACAACGACTACCGGCTCGACCTCGGCGCGCCGGGCCAGCGCGAAAGCCTCGATGACGGCGAGCTGTGCGTGCTGGTCATGCGAAAGAAGACGCGCCGGGGGCTGATCGCGGCGAGCATCCGCGCGTTGTTCGACCGTGCGCGGCGCGACGACATGGTGCGCATCGACGGGGTCGAGCGATTGCGCGTCGATAGCCATCGCAGCTTCCTGGCGGTGTCGCTCGACGGCGAAGTCGTGCGCAGCGAGCCGCCGCTCGATTACAAGATCCGCAAGCAGGCGCTGACGGTGATCGCGCCCTGACGGCGGAACTTTGCTCGGCTCAGGCTTGTTCGGGCGACGAGATTGGGGCCACGACCATGGCGACAGAGACTCACGCCGCATTGTCCAACCGGACCCGAGCGCGCGGCATCCGCGTCGCGGGCATCGTCGTCATCCTGCTCGGCGCGGCCGCCGCGCTCCTGCCGACCGACAAGGGCATTTCCTCCGACATGATCGGAGGCCTGCTGATCGCGGCGGGGCTGATCGAGCTGGTCGCCGGGTCGCTGCGGAGCGAAACACGCGACCTCGCCATGGCCGCGGGGGTCGTGACCGCGCTTGCCGGGCTGCTGTTCGTCGTCAATCCCGAGACCCAATTCTTCCCGAGCGTGACGCCGGTCATTGCCTGGCTGCTGATTCGCAGCGTGATCCTGCTCATCGCGGCGACGCGGACGGAGGGATCGGTGCGGACCTGGATGGCGCTGTCCGCGGGGATGGATTTCCTGCTCGCGGCGCTGCTCGTCGCCGGCCTGTCGATCGCAACCATCGTCGTCAGCCTGTTCGGGCCGACGGCGCCGCTGATCGCGAGCTTCGCCTGGGTTCTTGCCGCGAGCTTCGTCGTCAACGGGCTGCTGCTGCTCGAAGTCGCGAGTTGCGAACGGGACGCAGCCGCTTAAGACGGCGGCAGATGTTCGAGAGCTCGCCCGACCTGTCGGCCAACACCGTCGCGGAGATCGTCCGGCTGGCGCTCG
>DATEIK010000137.1:0-13719 GCA_035279065.1 Sphingomicrobium sp.
GCAGTCCTTGAGATGCGCGTGCTCGGGCCCGACCGCGGGATAGTCGAGGCCGGCCGAGACCGACCATGTGTCGGCGATCTGTCCCTCCTCGTCCTGGAGCACGTAGGTCTCGGCGCCGTGGAGGATGCCCGGCCGCCCGCGCAGCAGCGTCGCGCCATGCTCCTCGCCGTCGAGCCCCTTCCCCGCCGCTTCGACCCCGATTAGCCGGACGTCATCGTCGAGGAAGTCGGCGAACAGGCCAATCGCGTTCGATCCGCCGCCGACGCACGCAACCACGGCATCAGGGAGGCGCCCAAGCTGCTCGATGATCTGCGCGCGCGCTTCCCGGCCGATGACGCGCTGAAACTCGCGCACCATCGTCGGGAATGGGTGAGGCCCCGCGGCCGTCCCGAGCAAATAATGCGTCGTCTCAAAGCTCGCCGACCAGTCACGGAGCGCCTCGTTGATCGCGTCCTTGAGCGTGCGCCCGCCCCCCTCGACCGGCACCACGCGCGCGCCCATCAGTTCCATGCGGAAGGCGTTGAGCCGCTGCCGCTCGACATCTTCGGCGCCCATGTAGATGACGGTCTCGAAGCCGAGCAGCGCGCCCGCCATCGCGGTCGCGACGCCGTGCTGGCCGGCGCCCGTCTCGGCGATCAGGCGGGTCTTTCCCATGCGCTTTGCAAGCAAGCCCTGGGCGAGCACCTGGTTGGTCTTGTGCGCGCCGCCGTGCAGCAGGTCCTCGCGCTTCAGGTAAATATTGCCCGGCAGGTTGCGGCAGCGGGTCAGCGGTGTCGGCCGCCCGGCATAGTTGGCGAGCAGATCGTTGACCTCGGCCGCGAACGCCGGGTCCTCCTGCGCGTCGAGGAACGCGGCCTCCAACTGTTCGAGGGGCGGCACCAGGATTTCCGGCACGAAGCAGCCGCCGTAGCGCCCGAAGCGGCCGTTCAGGCGCATGCGCGAAGCTGCTGGCGGCAGGCGGGCCTCAATGCGTCGAACAAGGCAGCGATCTTTTCAGGCGACTTGCGCCCCGGCGCCTCGTCCAGCGCCGAGCCGACGTCGATCGCAAAAGTGCCGAGCCGCTGCGCCGCGCGGGCGTTGTGCGCGCCGATCCCGCCGGCGACGATCGCCCCTCCCAGCGCCGGATGGCCGCGGACCAAGGTCCAGTCGAAGGTCTTGCCGGTTCCGCCAGGACCGCTGTCGAACAGCAACCGGTCGGCCGCATCGAAGCGGCCAGGTGCCGCGCGGCCGACCTGCATCGCTTTCCAGACGTCACAAGCGGCCGGAAGGCGGGCCTTGAGGGTGCGGACATAGGATTCGTCTTCCTCGCCGTGAAGCTGAACTGCTGCGAGGCCCAGCAGCAGGGCAGTTTCCACGACCTGCTCGACTGCAGCATTGCGGAAGACGCCGACGGGGCGCGGATGGAGGGGCGCCAGCCGCAGCGCCTCGCCGAGAGTCACGGCACGCGGGCTTTCGGGGACAAACACCAGGCCCGCGTGGGTCGCGGCCTGGCCTGCCGCGAAGTCCTCGGGCCGGTTCAATCCGCACAGCTTGGTTCCGCCGAAGACCAGCTCGCGCGCGGCGAGCGCGGGATCGCTCGCCCGCATGAGCGACGAGCCGACGAGGAAGCCATCGACGCAACCCGACAGGCTTTCGACGTCGGCGCGGTCCGAAATGCCCGATTCCGATATCAGCACGCGATCCGGCGCAAGGCGCGCCAGCTGCTCGGTCGTCGAAAGATCGACGCTCAAATCGCGAAGGTCGCGGTTGTTGATGCCGATCAGCGGCGCGCCAAGCGCCCGCGCCCGGCGCATCTCGATTTCGTCATGGATCTCTACGAGGCAGTCCATGCCGAAGCGCGCCGCCTCATCGATCATCGCCCGGGCCGCCTGGTCGTCGAGCAGCGACAGCATGACGAGGATCGCATCCGCGCCGGCGATCCGCGCTTCCGCGACCTGGCGCGGGTCGAGGAAGAAGTCCTTGGCGAGGATCGGCCCGTCGAACGCCCGCCGCGCAACGCGGATGTCGTCGAGCGAACCGCCGAAATAGGGTCCGTCGCACAGGATGCTGAGCGCGTCCGCGACCGCCGCATGGCCGCGCGCGATCCGCGCGACGTCCGCGTGAGGCCGGATCGTCCCGCCGGATGGCGAGGCCTTCTTGATCTCCAGGATGAAGCGCGCGCCATCTTGCGCCATCGCCTCGGCCAGACTGCGGCTCGTTGGCTCGGCGCGCGAGCGAAGCGCGTCCAGCGAGACGCCGTCGTAACGCGCGGCAAGCTCCGCGCGCTTGGCAGTCGCGATCTCGCCGAGGATCCCGTCAGCCACGGCTGGCCTCGACAAAGTGCGTGAGGACCCTGTTCGCCGCGCCGCTGCGGAGCGCGTCGGTGGCCATGTCCGCCCCTTCGCGCAGGCTCGCCGCACGGCCCGCGGTCATCAGCAAGGCGCCGGCGTTGAGGGCGACGATCCCCGTATCGGCATCGCCGCCGCGCCCGGCGAGCAGTGCCGCGAGCCGCCTCGCATTTTCCGCCGGACTGCCGCCGCGGATTCGGCGCAGGGGCATGCGGTCGAGGCCGGCCTGCTCGGGTGTGATCTCGAGCTCCTCGAGCCGACCGCACTCCAGCGAGATGGCCTGGGTGAAGCCGTGCAGCGCGACCTCGTCGAGGCCGGAACCGTGGACCACGAGAGCGCGCTCGACACCCAAGGCGCGAAGCGTCTCGGCGATCGGCCGCAGCAGCCTGGGGTCGGCAACGCCGAGCAGCTGCACGCCCGGCCGCGCGGGGTTCAGACAGGGGCCCAAGAGGTTCATGATCGTGCGCACCTTGAGCGCGCGCCGCACCGGTCCCGCATGCGCGACGCCGGGGTGATAGAGCGGGGCGAGCAGGAAGCAGAACCCGACCTGGTCGAGGATCTCGCGTGACTCCATCGCCGTCAGGTCGAGCCGTGCCCCGAGCGCCTCGAGCACGTCGGCCGAGCCGCATTTCGAGGTGAAGGAGCGGTTGCCGTGCTTGACCACCGGCAGCCCGCACGCCGCGGCAACCAGGCCGGCTGCCGTCGACACGTTGATCGAGCCCGAGAAATCGCCGCCGGTGCCGCAGCTGTCGGCGAACAGGTAGGCCGGGGAGGGGAAAGCGCGCGCGGCGCCGCGGAGGGCCTCGGCGGCGCCGATCAGCTCGCTCGAAGTCTCACCCTTCACGCGCAGCGCGACGAAGGCGGCGGCCATCAACGGCTCGCTCAGCGTGCCCTCGACGACGCGCGCGAACAGCCGCCGGGACGCCGCGCGGTCGAGGTCATTGCCGTCGAGCAGCCGCGTTATCGCGAGCTCGGCGGCGGGATCGTCGCCGGCCGGCGCAACGGCGGCGTCGCTGGGGAACGTCAGAACCTGGGTCATGGAAATTCACCTGAAACAAAAAAGCCCGCCGGTTGGCGGGCGGGCAGTCGATGATCGAAAAGGCTAGTCGATCAGTCGCGCCATCGCGCCGCATGGGTCGACGGACGCCACCAAAGGGCGACGGTCGAGCAAGCGGGACGAGCGTTCAGGTGCGTCATCAAGGCCTTGGGTAGGCGAGACTTTCCGCGCCCGTCAAGCCCGCGCGGTTGACGCTTCCGGCGCGCCGACTACATGATCGCGGTCCGCGGGCGGGTGTAGCTCAATGGTAGAGCAGAAGCCTTCCAAGCTTACGACGAGGGTTCGATTCCCTTCACCCGCTCCAAATTTCGACAGTCCGGGGGACTGTTGAAATTTGGAGCGCACGCGAGCGCCAGCGCGCGGGGCGACAGCGCGTCCTCACGCGTTGACAGGCTTAACCCGCGCCGCCACATGGCGCGCCTGCCCAACATGCGACCCGCATGACCTCGTGGAGAGGTGGCCGAGTGGTTAAAGGCAGCAGACTGTAAATCTGCCCGCGCAAGCGTACGCTGGTTCGAATCCAGCCCTCTCCACCAGCATTCGCTGTGGCAAGCCGGAAGCGAAAGCGGAGGCTGCGCGCCGAAGCCTTGGCGAAGGCGGGCCAATGGCACCTCCTGAGCCATTTCCGTCCGAAATGGCTGGAAACGCCCGGAATCTGGCGAAAAGCCGCGAGATGACCTAAGCAGGCGAAGGACTCGTCGCTCGGGAGGCCGCGATGGCGCGCGGGGTGGGATTGGCTTTGAAGGATCATTTCGGCGTGCCTGAGCCCCTCGACCATGGGCCGCACTCTCCTGAGGACGTGATCCGGGCGCGGATCGCGCGGCTGACGGAAGGCCAGCTCGATTGCCTGCGCCTCGTCGACCAGCACCTGTCGTCGAAAGAGATCGCCGGCGAGCTCAACATCTCCCCGCACACGGTCGACCAGCGCATCCGCCAGGCGCTTCACACGCTCGGCGTCGAGCGCCGCGCGCAGGCGGCGCGCCTCGTCGCCCAGTACAGCGGGCCATATCAGCGTTTGATACATCAAACGCCGCACATTGAGGCACTCCCCGAACCCCGCCACCCCGAGGCCGCGGCCAGCATTCAGATTCGGCACGCTGACCGCGCAGGGGAGGTCGGGGGAGCAGGTTTCCTTACCGAGCAGAGGCCCGCATCGATCCGGCCTTCCCTGCAACCGCCGTTCGCAACGAGGAGCAACCCCCGGAATGAGATGAGTGTCGGCCAGAGGCTGTTTTGGATCGCGGCGATCGCGATCGGGGCAGCGTTCTCGGCGGGCATGTACCTCGCCGGGCTCGAAAGCTTCGCGCGGCTCTGGAACCACTAGGACACCGACCTTCAGATCAGCCCGGACAGCGACTCCGGCGCTTGAAAGCGCCGGGGAAGGAGCAGTCATGCGCAGGGAAATGATCGAGAAATCCGCCTACGAACTCGCCACCCAGGTCCGAGAAGTCGAAGATGTCATCGACGCCGCGCTCGCCGAACTCGCCGAGCTTCAGTCCCGGCTGGTCCGCACCGCCGGAGTGACCGGAATCGCCCACGCCCGGGCCCAGAAGGCGTTCGATGAGCTCGCCGCGACGACGAGCAATCTCATCGCCGCCCGCGGGACGATTGGCAGCTGCCACGTCGCGCTGGCCGAGGCGAAGCAGTTCGTCCCGGGGCTGCGGACGGTCGGGTTCGGCGACGCCGACGAATGCCCGAAGTTCGCTTCGAACGACCTTCGCATCGTCGCCTGACAAGGAGATTGACCGGACCGGCATCGGCTGGTCCGGTCGCTCGCCGATGACCCCGATTCTCTACATCGCGCTGCTGGCGCTGAGCTGCGGCTACGCATTCTACCGCGGCGGCCGCTACGAACGGCTGGTCGCCGCCGCATGCATCCTCGGCACAGTGGCCACGGTCGCCGTCAATTCGCCGCTCAACCGCATGTATGTGCACGTCGAGGGCGGGGCGTTGGCGGTCGATCTCGCAGTGCTCGCCGCTTTTATCACCGTGGCCTTGCAATCGGACCGCTTCTGGCCGCTGTGGGTCGCGGGCCTGCAGCTCACCGCAAGCACGGCGCACTTTCTGAAAGCGATCGACCCCCACCTCATCCCGCAGGCCTACGGGCTCGCCGTACGCCTGTGGAGCTATCCGATCCTGATTATCCTCGCCGTAGGGTCGTGGCGCGCGCACCGCCGGATGAAGGCCGAGCGCGGGACGCGCCTCGCCGCCTGAACCGCGCGGCTTGCGCCCGCGCGGCCGCCCTTCCATTGGGGCGCCATGTCGCGGCGCAAGAAATCGCACCAGAGCCACGGGACGGCCAACCGGCCGCGCTTTTGGGGCAGGCATGCGGTCGCGGCCGCGCTCGACAACCCGGAGCGCAAGGTGCTCCGCGCCTGGGCGACGCGCGACGGTGCGGCCTTCATGAACTTCCCGAAGGAGGTGGCGGTCACGCTTGCCGACGTCGCCGACCTCGGCCGCCTCGTGCCCCACGACGCCCCGCACCAGGGCGTGGTGATCGAGGTCGAGCCGCTGGACGTCGTGTGGCTCGACGACATTCTCGCCTCGGCGCAAGAACGCGCGGTCGTGCTCGTGCTCGACCAGGTAACCGACCCCCACAATGTCGGGGCGATCCTGCGCTCGGCGGCCGCGTTCGGCGTCGCCGGCATCGTCACCCAGGACCGCCACTCGCCGCCCGAAAGCGGCGTCGTCGCGAAGTCGGCCTCGGGCGCGCTCGAGCGCGTGCCGTGGGCGCGCGTGGTCAATCTCGCGCGCGCGCTCGAGGAAATCGGCGAGGCCGGCTTCTGGCGCATCGGGCTCGCGGGCGACGTCGACGCGACTCTTGCCGAGGCGCTGGGTCCGCCCCGCGTGGCGCTGGTTCTCGGCGCCGAAGGCCCCGGCCTCAGGCCCAACACGCGCGAGCATTGCGATGCGCTTGCGCGCCTGCCAATCAGCGACGCCGTGGAAAGCCTCAACGTCTCCAACGCCGCCGCCGTCGCGCTTTATGCAGCAACGGTGGCCTGATGGTCCGCACCGCTGACAGCATCCGCGCCCATGTCGAGGCGCTGGCCCAGCGCGACCCGATCTTTGCCGGCGTGATCGCGCAGCACGGCATGCCCGAGCCGCGGATCAGCGAACCTGGCGCGCACACGCTTCTGCGTACGATCGTCGGCCAGCAGGTGAGCGTCGCCGCGGCGCGCTCGATGTGGGCGAAGGTGGAGGCGGCGTTCGGCTCGCCGCCGGATCTCGAAGCCATCCTGAATGCCAGCGACGAGGAGCTTCGAGCGGCCGGAATGTCTCGCCAGAAGTCGGGCTACATGCGCAGCCTCGCCGGGCTCGTGACGTCGGGCGAGCTGGACCTCTATGCGCTGCCGCAAGACGACGAAGAAGCCATCGCGCACCTGACCAGGATCAAGGGCATTGGCCGCTGGTCGGCGGAAATCTACCTGCTGTTCGCGGAAGGCCGCGCCGATGTCTTCCCCGCCGGCGACCTGGCGGTCGTCAATGAGCTTGGCCGGCTGATGGGCCGGAAGCGGAAGCTCAGCGAAAAGCGCCTGCGCCAGATCGCCAAGAAATGGCGGCCGTACCGCGGCGCGGCCGCGGTGCTCGCCTGGCACAGCTATAATTCGGCGGTGCTCTGACTTTCCCTCCCTGGAAGGGAGGGAATGAAAGGGTGGGTGGGAGCGAATGGGCTCAACGCCCATGAGCGAGCTTCTTTCGCCGCATCGAGCGGCTTCAGAAGCACCCACCCCCAACCCCCTCCCTTGGCAGGGAGGGGAGTTACTTCCTGACGGCGATCGGCAGCGGGCGCGCGCCGACGCTGCGCACGATGCGCGGGCCGAGCTCGAGACGGAACGGCGCCAGTTTCTCGCCCTTGGTGTCCCGGCCGAGCATGAAGCTCGCCGAAGTCTGCCCTTCGCCTCCGCTCCAATCGTACAGCGCGTTGAAGGCGATCAGGGGCACGAACACCTGGCGCCCGCCGATCTCGAGCAGCTGGACGTTGGCCCGCGGCGCCACGACCTTGGTCTTCACGATCACCGTCTTCAGCGGCGGGATGACCGCGATCCGCTCGCCTTCGCCGACCGGCGCGCCGAAAAAGGCGGAGACCTCGTCGTCCTGATGCGGGCCCGCGTTCATCAGGCTCGCTTCGACCAGCACCGCTCGTGCGGGCGCGTTGCCCGAGTTCTGCAGGCCGAGCTCGAACTCGAAGGTGACCTTGTCGTCCTCGACGATGCAGCGGCCCGGCTGGAAGGCGAGCTCGATCCACGGACGCAGGCGCGTCGAAACGACCCCGAGCGGCGGCGGGGGCGAAGCCTTCGGCGGCGCCGGCTGCGGTGCCGCGCGCGGCGGAGCCGGAGCCGTTTCGGGCGCCACGAACGCGTCGATCTGCGGGCCGCCGGCAAAGGCTTCGCGCGATCGGTGGTTGCGCCAGAAGAGGAATGCCCCGCCCGCGCCGAGCGCAAGCGCGGCCAGCAGCCACGGCCACAGCAGCAGCCGATGCTCGCCGGCCAAGCTCTCGGCCGGAGGCGCAAGTGTATCCGCTGCCGCCGTTTCGGACACCGGCGCATCGCTGATCGGGGGCAGCGCCGCGGTGATCGCGGGTGAAGCCGGCGCGGTGCGCGACGGCGGCGGCTCGGTCGGAGCCTGAGACTGAGCGACCCGGGCCGGCGCGCGCTCGACGGCGCGCTCGACCGGCGCAGGCGACGCGTCGGCTTGCGTCGGTGAAGCGGAAGTCGTCGCGGGTGGCTGGCTCCGGGTCGTCGCCGGCGCTCTTGAGCTCGCGCGCGGCACTGCGACCGGATCCGCCGAACGCGTAACCGTGCCGTTCAAGCTGAAATTCTGAAGATCGCGCGGGCCGATCGCGTCAGTCGCGGGCGTGTTGCTTTGCGCCGGCTGCGTCGCATCCTGGGCGAGCGCGGGCAGCGGGCCGAGCGACAGCCCGACCGCCAAAACCGCAACCGCCAAGCGCCAGACCGCCCTCATCAACTCCCGCTTTTTGCTGGTGAATCGCGCCATACGCGCGCGCAAGCCCATGCCTCTCAATCGGCGGTTATTCAAGCAGCCGTTAGCTGAATGAAAGCGGAATTAAGCTAGCGCGCGTCGACCAGCACCAACTCGGCGTCGTCCTCGGCCTCGATCTCGACATGCGCTTCGCCAGTGATGGCGACGCCGTCGCGCGGCCCCGCTTCCGTTCCGTTGACGCGGACGCGGCCGCTCGAAACGAGATAGAGGTGCCGCTCGGGGTCGGCGTCAATGGCGATCGACTTGCCTGCCTGGACGGTGGCGCCGAGCACGCGCGCGTCGGCGTGGATGGTGAGCGCCTCGTCCTCGGGATGGCCGCTGGCCAGCAGCTGGAATGCGCCTTCGCGGGAATCCTTCGGAAAGGGCTGCGCGCCCCATCCCGGCTGGACGCCCGGCTGGTCGGTCTCGATCCAGATCTGGAACAGCGTCGTGTCCTCGTCCTCGAGATTATATTCGGCGTGAACCACGCCCGACCCGGCGCTCATCACCTGGACGTCGCCGGCGCCGGTGCGGCCCTTGTTGCCCATCGAATCCTGGTGGGTGATCGCGCCGGTGCGGACGTAGGTCACGATCTCCATGTCGCGGTGCGGGTGCGGCGGAAAGCCGCTCTTCGCGGCGATCTGGTCGTCATTCCAGACGCGGATCCGGCCCCAGCCCATGCGGTCCGGGTCGTGATAATTGGCGAAGGAGAAATGATGGCGGGCATTGAGCCAGCCGTGGTCGGCATGGCCGAGCGATTCAAATTTGCGGACGTCGATCATTGGGTCTTGCCCCTCATAGAAGTGGGTAGCTTGCCACCGAAATGGCGCCGAGCGGACACCCTTCAAGTGTCAGCGATGTGACCTCGATTTCTCAGCGATTGCTCAGGCGTCGCTCATGGCGCTCATTGTCGCCCGGCCTTAGTCTGCAGCAAGCAAACGAGGAGAAGACCGTGGTCAAATTTGACGGCGAGCGCACGCCGGGGTTCAAGCTGTTTCTGGCCATCGTCATCGGGCTGGCGCTCTCGATCCCGCTATTCTCGGTCTATCTCCTTGCCTACGACCGGCAGTCGCAGCAGCAGCAAGCGACGCGCTCGATCACCGAAGGCTGGGGCGGGCCGCAGGCGATGGCCGGACCGGTCCTGGTCATTCCCTATCGCGCCACCGCGAGCGAAACCGTCGTGGAGGGTGGGCAGAGCGTCACTCGCAGCCGCGACGTCACCCGCGAGCTGACGCTCGCGCCCGAAGCGGTCGAGATGACCACCGATCTCGCGCCCACGGTGCGCAAGCGCTCGATCTATGAAGCCGTGGTCTACGACGCCGACGTGAAGGGCCGCGCGCGCTTCGCTTTCCCGCAAGACCTCGCCCGCACCGGCGTCGATCCGGCGACGATGGATCTGACCCGCGCGGAGCTCCGCTTCGGCCTCAGCGATCCGCGCGGCCTCGGGGCGAACCCGCAGGTCGCGGCCGGGGGGCGGCCGCTGCGCCTCCAGCCCGGCGGCGGATCGAGCGGCGGGCGCGGGTTCTTCGCGTGGCTCGACGCGAGCAGCCTCGCCGCCACGCCGATTGTCGTCGATTTCACCTATGAATTCCGCGGCAACGCCTCGCTCAGCCTCGCGCCGCAGGCCGGCGACACGCGCTGGACGGTCCACTCGACCTGGCCGAGCCCGAGCTTCGGCGGCGACTTCCTGCCCGGCGACCGCCATGTCCGCGAAGCGGGATTCGACGCGAGCTACCAGGTCGGCAACCTCGCGCTCGGGCGCTCGCTCGTCACCACCGGCGAGGCCGGCGCATCCAACGTCGTTGAGCGCGTGCCAGCGCCGAGCGCGGACTATGCGACCGCGACGCCCGCCGGCGGCGACGACGTGCAGGTCGCCTCGATCAGCCTGATCCAGCCCGTCGACCTCTATTCGCAGGTCAATCGTGCGGTGAAGTACGGCTTCCTGTTCATCGGCTTCACCTTCCTCGCGCTCCTGATGTTCGACGTCATCGGCGGGGTGCGCGTGTCGGCGGTCGAATATCTGCTGATGGGCGCCGCGCTGATCCTGTTCTTCGTGCTGCTCCTCGCCTTTGCTGAAGTGATCGGCTTCACCGCGGCCTATGTCGTCGCGTCGGGCGCGATCGCGGGGCTGAACACGGCTTACTCGGCAGCGGTGCTCGGCAGCTGGCGCCGCGCCGGGTTCATCGGTGGTCTGCTGGTCGGCCTTTACGCCGTGCTTTACATCCTCCTCAGCCTCGAGGCCTTCTCGCTGCTCATCGGCTCTCTGCTGCTGTTCGCGGCGCTGGCCGGGGTCATGTACGCGACGCGGCGGATCGACTGGGGCGCGCGGAGAGGCGGCGCCGAAGCGGCGTGACCCTGTCACAGTTTGACGCTAGGCGGCGGCCATGGCCCAGCCACCGCCGAAGCGTATTTTCCCGACGTCGAAGGTCGACGCCCGCGCCGCCGAGCATGTCCCCTCGATCCCGCAGACGGAAAGCGCCGCCTACAAGCTCGCGTTCCAGGACAGCGAGTTCCTGCTGCGCGAGGACCTGCGCCCGGTCCGCTTCCAGCTCGAATTGCTGAAGCCCGAGCTGCTGCTCAACGAAGCGAAGATCGGTTCGACCATGGTGTTCTACGGCTCGGCGCGGATCCCCGCGCCCGACATGGCCGATGCTTTGATCGAGGCCGCGACCAACGACGAGCAGCGCGAGATCGCCGAGCGCCTCAAGGCCAAGTCCAAATATTACGAGGCGGCGCGCGAGCTGGCCCGGCTCGCCAGCCGCTGCGGCACCGACGGCGAAGGCAACCGCCATTTCGTCGTCTGCTCGGGCGGCGGGCCGTCGATCATGGAAGCCGCCAACCGCGGCGCGTTCGAGGAAGGCCAGGAGACGATCGGGCTCAACATCGTGCTGCCTCACGAGCAATTGCCCAACCGCTACGTCACGCCAGACCTGAGCTTCCAGTTCCACTATTTCGCGCTGAGGAAGATGCACTTCCTGCTGCGCGCCCGCGCGGTCGCGGTGTTCCCCGGCGGCTACGGGACCTTCGACGAGATGTTCGAGCTTCTAACGCTGATCCAGACGGGCAAAGTGCGCCCCCTGCCGATCCTGCTGTTCGGCCGCGACTTCTGGTCGCGCATGGTCAACTTCCAGGGCCTGGTCGAGGAAGGCGTGATCGCACCCCACGACCTCGAGCTCATCCGCTGGTGCGAAACCGCCGAGGAGGCGTGGGACTACGTCTGTGCCTTTTACGAATGGGACCCCAACGGCCCCGTCCAGTCGACCCCGACCGACGGCAGCTAGGGGTTCTTGGTCGCTTCGGCGTCAGCGGCCTTGGTCGCTCCAGGCGCGCCCGGCGACGGCTCCTTCTCGGCCTTCTGCGGGCCATTGTCCGGCCCGGTGCCCGGCTCCTTGCCGGCAGCTGCCGCGGTGTCGGCCGCCGGGGCCGCGGGGAGCGGCTTGGGCGCATCGCTGTGCGCGTTGAGGAACGCGATCACGTCCGCGCGGTCCTGCGGGTTACCGAGGCCGGCGAAGGTCATCTTGGTGCCGGGAGCGAAGGCGCGCGGGGAGGTCAGCCACTGGCTGAGGTTGTCCCAGTTCCAGCTGCCGCCCTTCTTCGCCAGCGCGTCGGAGAAAGCGAAGCCCCGGCCCTGCCCGATCGGCTCGCCGAGCACGCCCCACAGGTTCGGGCCGAGCTGGTTGGCGCCGCCCTTCTCCGCATTGTGGCAGGCCATGCACTTGTTGAAGACCTGCTGGCCCTTCGCCGGGTCGGCCTTGGCGAGATAGACCTCGATCGGCTGCTCGGCCGCCGCCCCGCCCTCGCCTTCCTGGGCCACGCCGGCGATGGGATAGCCCATCTTTTCCGGCCGCTCGCTATGGAAGATCTCCCCCGCGACGATCGACGAGCCGAGCGCGACAATGCCCGCGAACAGCACCCAGCCGGCGATGGTGTTGAAGCGATCGTCCATGGATTTTCCCTGTATTCCCGGATGCGGGACGGATGGATTTTGGCCGCTCTTAAGGGGCAGATTGGGCTTCTTCAAGCCGCGGCGCGGGGCAATTCCCGTGTCCCGAGCACAAGCTCGGCGGCGCGGCGATAAAGCGTCGGCAAGCCCGCCTCGCCGAGACTCTCGATGGATTGCCACCACCCCTTGCCCACGGGTTCGGCGCGCGCGGCAACCACGAGGTCGAGCGAGAAGTGCGTGAACACATGGCGGATGGTTCCGATCGCTTCGTGACCATCTTCGCGCGGGTCGCCCCATTCACTACCAGGCAGCGCCGCCATTCCGCCGAGCATCCCCTTCGCCGGCCGGCGGACGAGCCACACGTGGCCGTCGCGCTCGATCCACCAGGCGACCCCAAACCTTTGCGGGCGCACACGCTTCGCTTTGGGTGCCGGGAACTGCTCCGGCCTGCCGCTGGCAAAGGCGCGACAATCGCCGTTCAAGGGGCACATGCCGCACCGCGGCGCCTTGGGTCGGCAGATCGTCGCCCCGAGGTCCATCATGGCCTGCACCAGGTCGCCCGGCGATTGTCCGGCCATCATCGCGAGAAATCTCTGCTCCACGTCCGCGCGCGCCGGATCGGAGAGGGCGTGCAGCCTGGCGATCACCCGCGCCACATTCGTGTCGACCGCAGGCGCCGGCTCGCCGAATGCGATCGCGGTGATCGCGGCGGCCGTATAGGCACCGACGCCGGGCAGTTTTCGCAACTCCGCCGCCGTCGTCGGAAAGCTGCCGCGCTCCGCGACCGCGCGGGCGCAGGCGATGAGGTTCCGCGCCCGGGCGTAATAGCCGAGGCCCGCCCACTCCTGCAGCACGTCCTCGTCGCGCGCCGCCGCCAGCGCGTCGACCGTCGGCCAGCGCGCGGTGAATCGCACGAACCGCGGCATCACCGTGGCGACCGTCGTCTGCTGCAGCATGATCTCGCTCAGCCACACGCGGTACGGATCGGGCGGCGATGCACCGGGCGGCGAACGCCACGGCAACACCCGGAAGTTATCCACATAATGTTGGATCAGGCGCTCTGCGGCGTTGGCGGTCACCGGAACGCTATGGCATGCTCCGGGCGCATGTCGAAGCGAAAGCAAACCCCCGAAGATTCGCAGCGGAGCTGCCGGCCGCGCGCGGCCGGCGAGCTGGTCGGCGATGTCGGCGGGCAGTCGTTCCGCCGCTTCGGCTTCGTCCAGAGCTCGATCGTCAGCCGCTGGGCCGAGATCGTCGGCGAACGTTACGCCAAGGCGTCGTCACCCGAATCGATTCGCTTTCCGGCGGGCCGGAAGTCGGGCGGCGTCCTCACCCTGCTTGTCGATGGCGCCCACGCGCCGCTGATCCAGCATCTGGCGCCGCTGATCATCGAACGGGTCAACCGCTTCTTC